>NZ_BAAFGR010000239.1:0-8643 GCF_041154655.1 Nocardia sp. JMUB6875 | reverse complement strand
ACTCGGGGGCGGGCAGGGCCTTGCGGTCGAGCTTGCCCGAGGGGGTGACCGGCATGGACTCGAGGATGGTCAGCGCCGAGGGCACCATGTAGCCGGGCAGCCGTCCGCGCGCGGTGTCCAGCACGGCCGCCGGGTCGAGTTCGGTGTCGGCGGTGAGATAGGCGACCAGGCGCGGGATTCCGCGTTCGTCGTGGTGGACCACGGTGAGCGCGAAGGTGACTCCCGGATGCGCGGCGAGCACGTGGTCGATCTCGCGCAGTTCGATGCGGAAGCCGCGGATCTTGATCTGGTCGTCGGCGCGGCCCAGGAAGCGCAGCTGCCCGGCGCCGTCGGCGACCACGAGATCGCCGGTGCGGTACATGCGTTCGCCGCGGCGGCCGTGCGGATTGGCCGGGAAGCGTTGCGCGGTCAGGCCGTGGCGGCCGAGGTAGCCGCGGGCCAGGCCGGGACCGGACAGGTACAGCTCCCCCGCCACGCCGGGCGGGACGGGGTGCAGGCGGCCGTCGAGGACGAACAGCCGCATGCCGCGCACGGGCAGGCCGATCGGCACCGGCTGCCCGGCGAGCATGGGTCCGGTGGCGGTGGCGGCGACGGTGGCCTCCGAGGGGCCGTACATGTTGTGCATGCGCCGCGCGGGGTGACCGGGCCGCGAATCCGGTGCGGTCCAGATCCTTACGAGGTCTTCGGGGCAGGCCTCGCCGCCCACGATGACGGCCTCGAGGTCGGGCAGGTCGTCGGTGGGGACGGTGCCCAGGGCGGCCGGGGTGACGAAGGCATGGGTCACCCGTTCCTCGCGCAGGATGCGCGCAAGTTCGATGCCGCCGAAGATGCCCGCGGGCGCGACCACGATGGTGGCCCCGGCCGCGAAGCCGAGCAGCAACTCCAGCACCGACGCGTCGAAGCTGGGTGAGGAGAAGTGCAGTGTCCGAGCCGAATCGGTCACCTTGAACAGGTGCATCTGCTCGTGCGCCAGCGAGGAGATGCCGGCGTTGGTGACGACCACGGCCTTGGGCATGCCGGTGGAGCCGGAGGTGTAGATCAGATAGGCCGGGCTGCCGGTGCGCAGCGGGTGGTGGCGGTCGGCGTCGGTGACGGCGGTGTCCGGGAACTGCGCGGCCTCGGCGGAGAGCTGTTCGGAGCCGAGCAGCAGCCAGTCCACGTAGTTCTTGCGGTGCCGCCCCCGGCTGCCGGGCCAGTCGGGCAGGTCGGCGCGGCGTTCGGGGTCGGTGATGCCGAGCATGGCGCCGGAGTCGGCGAGCATGTGGGCGATGCGGTCGGACGGGTAGTCCGGGTCGATGGGCACATACGCCGCACCGGTTTTCGCCACCGACCACACGGCGAGGATGCTGTCCAGGCCGCGCGGCAGGGCGATGGCGACGACGACCTCGGGGCCCGCGCCGTGGTCGATCAGCACGCGCGCCAGGCGGTTCGAGCGTTCGTCGAGTTCGCGGTAGGTGGTGTCCGCGCCGAGGTAGCGCACGGCCACCGCGTCGGGGACGCGTTCGGCGGTGTCGGTGAGCAGCCGGGCCAGGGTGATGGCGGGTTCGGCGGGCGAACCCATGATGGGCACCAGTTTCGCGGTCTCGCGCGCGTCGAGCAGCGGCAGATCACCCACGGGGACGGTCGGGTCGGCGACGGCTGCGGCGAGCACCGCACCGAACCGGCGCGCGATGGCCTCGACGGTGGCGCGGTCGAAAACATCGGCCGCGTAACCGAATTCGGCGGTGAGCGGGGCGCCGTCGGCCGGGGTTCCGGCCGGTTCGTGGACGGTGAGCTGCAGGTCGAACTTGGCGATGTCGGTGGCCATGGGCACCACCTGGGCGTCCACGCCGGGCAGGTCGACGCGCAGGTCCGGGCTGCTGTCGTAGGACAGCATGACCTGGAACAGCGGATGCCGGGCGGCGGAGCGTTCCGGGTTCACCACCTCGACCAGGCGCTCGAAGGGCACGTCGGCATTGGCGAAGGCATTGAGGTCGGTGTCGCGGACCTCGGTGAGCATGCGGTCGAAGCCGGCGGCCGGATCGATGCGGGTGCGCAGCACCAGGGTGTTGACGAACATGCCGACCAGATCGTCGAGGTTGGGATCGCTGCGCCCGGCGATGGGGGTGCCGATGGCGATGTCGGTCGTATTGCACAGGCGCGCAAGCACGGTCGCGAGGGCGGCGTGCAGCACCATGAAGGTGCTGACCCCGCGTTCGGCGGCGACGGCGGCCAGGGCGCGGCGGGTGTCGGCGGGGATGATGAAGTCGACGGTGCCGCCGTCGGTGGAGCGCTGGCGCGGGCGCGGGCGATCCAGTGGCAGGTCCAGCTGGTCGGGCAGGTCGGCCAGCGCGGCCCGCCAGTAGGCCAGCTGCCGGGCCAGGGCGCTGGCCGGGTCGGCCTCGTCGCCGAGCAGTTCCCGTTGCCACAGCGCGAAATCCGCGTATTGCACCGGCAGCGGTGTCCACTGCGGGGCCAGACCTTCGGCGCGGGCGGCGACGGCGGTCATGATGTCGCGGATGAGCGGGGCGATGGACCAGCCGTCGCCGCTGATGTGGTGCAGCACCATGAGGAACAGGTGCGAGTCGGGTCCGGTGGTGTAGAGCGCGACCCGGACGGGGGCCTGGCTGCGCAGATCGAAACCGTACCCGGCGAATTCGGTGGCCAGGGCGATGACGTCGGCGTCGGTGGCGTCGATCGGGTCGAGGGTGAGCGGGATCTCGGCGGCCGGATGCACCAGCTGGCACGGGCCGTCGGGGGTGTCGGGGAAGGTGGTGCGCAGGCTCTCGTGCCGTTCCAGCACGTCCACCAATCCGGCCCGCAGGGCCGCGATGTCCAGGGGCCCGGTGAGTTTCACCGCGAGGGGCATGTTATAGGCGGCGGCGTGCTCGGCGAAGCGGTTGAGGATCCACAGCCGCTGCTGGGCGAGGGACAGCGGAATCTGTTGCGGGCGTGGCCCGGCCACCAGTTTCGGGGAGGCGTGTTCGGGGCGCGCGTCGGCCAGGCGCGCGGCCAGGGCGGTCACGGTGGAGGTTTCGAACAGGTCGCGGATGGTGAGCGAGACGCCGAGGGCGGCGTTGACGCGGGCCACCGCCCGGGCGGCGGTCAGGGAGTTGCCGCCCAGGTCGAAGAAGCTGTCGTGGACATCGAAGTCGTCGGTGCCGAGGACTTCGGCGAATATGCCGGTGAGCTGGCGTTCGGCGGCGTTGCTCGGGGCGGCGGCGGGCCGGGCGGCCGGGCGGCGGGCGCCGGCGTCGGGCTCGGGCAGCGCCTTGCGATCGACCTTGCCGTTGGCGCTGAGCGGTAGTTCGTCGAGCACCATGAGGATCGAGGGCACCATGTAGCTGGGCAGGGTGCGGCGCAATCCGGCAGTGAGCTCGGCGGTTTCGATCGGGTCCGCGCCGGGGGCGGCGACCACGTAGCCGATGAGTTCGTCGCCGCCGCGGCCGCGCCGGGCCACGCACACCGCCCGCGCCACCCGCTCGTCGGCGAGCAGGGCGGCCTCGATCTCGCCGAGTTCGATGCGCAGGCCGCGCACCTTGACCTGGAAGTCGCTGCGGCCCAGGTATTCCAGCACGCCGGAGCGGCCGCTGCCGCGCCAGCGCACCAGGTCGCCGGTGCGGTACATGCGGGTGCCGGGGGTGAAGGGGTTGGCCACGAACCGGTCCGCGGTGAGCGCGCCGCGGCCCAGGTAGCCGCGGGCCAGCTGCACGCCCGCCAGATACAGCTCACCCACGACGCCGGGGGCGACCGGTTGCAGGCGGGCGTCGAGGACGTAGGTACGGGTATTCCAGATGGGCGCGCCGATCGGCACGTCGGTGGTGCCGGGTGTGCAGTGCCAGGCGGTGACGTCGACGGCGGCCTCGGTGGGGCCGTAGAGATTGTGCAGCTGCGGGGCGTCCGGGCCGGTGCCCAGGGCGGCGTGGAATTCGGCGACGGTGGCGGCGGGCAGCGCCTCACCGGAGCAGAACACGCGGGTCAGGCCGGTGCAGCCCGCCACATCGGTGTCGGTGAGGAACACCGACAGCATGGACGGCACGAAATGGGCGGTGGTGACGCCCTTCTCGGCGATGATCCGGGCCAGGTAGCCGGGATCGCGGTGCCCGTCGGGGGCGGCGATCACCAGGCGCGCCCCGATCTGCAAGGGCCAGAAGAACTCCCACACCGATACGTCGAAGGTGGCGGGGGTCTTCTGCAGCACCACGTCGGAGCTGTCGAGCGGGTAGGCGTGCTGCATCCAGCGCAGCCGGTTCACGATGGCGGCGTGGGTGACGCCGACGCCCTTGGGTTTTCCGGTGGAGCCGGAGGTGAAGATCACGTAGGCCAGGTGGTCCGAGCGCAAGGGAGCGCGCCGGTCGGCGTCGGTGACGGGGCGCCCGCTGCGCTGGGTCAGGTCCGCGACGTCGATCTCGAATCGCGGTGCGGTGCGAGGCAGTTCGAGGCGCTCGCGGCGGGCGGTGAGCACGCACAGCGGCCGGGCCTGGGTGAGGATGGCCTCGATGCGGTCGGCCGGGTGGTCCGGGTCGATGGGCAGATACGCCGCGCCCGCCTTGACGATGGCGTACATGCCGATCAGCAGGTCCAGGCTGCGGCGCAGGGCCAGGCCGACCAGGGTGTCGGGGCCCGCGCCACGTGCGATGAGTTCGCGGGCCAGGCGATTGGCGCGCTCGTCGAAGGCGGCGTAGGTGAGGGTCTCGCCCTCGTAGTCGAGGGCGATGCGGCCCGCGGACATGGCGGCGCGGTCGGCGAACAGTCCGGCGAGGGTGCCCTCCTGGCGGGCGACCTGGGTCGAATTCCATTCGTGCAGGACGCGTTCGCGTTCCAGATCGGTGAGCACCGGCATGTCGGCGATCACCGTGTCAGGGGCGGCGCAGACGAAGCGGTACAGGTAGTCGAGGAAACGCCCGTGGTGCATGGACAGTTCGGCGTCGCCGTAGAGGCGCGGGTTGGCCTCGAAGTCGATGTGGATGCGGTTGCCCAGGCCGTTGTAGAGGTTGATCGACAGGTCCTCGACCGGGCCGGTGGACAGCACGTTGATGGAGCCGACCAGGCTGCCGAACTTCAGCTCGCTGTGGAAGAGCATGAGGTTGACCATCGGGCCGAAGAAGCCGCGGGTGTCGCGGGAATAGCCGCAGTCCCTGCGGATGTCGTCGCTGCGGTAGCGCTGGTGGCGCAGCGCGCCGGTGATCTGCAGTTCGATGGCGCGCACGGTGTCGGCGACGGTGTCGGTGGCCTGGAACTGCACGCGGATCGGGACCACATTCGACACCACGCCCCCGGAGCGGCGCAGCGACACGGTGGTGCGGGCGGAGACCGGCAGGCTCAGCACCACGTCCTGGGTGCCGGTGACCGCGCGCACGTAACCGGCCAGGGCGGCCACGAACAGCGCGGAACTGTTGGAGCCGAACGCGGTTGCCGCGGCCTCGATGGCGGATTCGACATCGCGGCCGATGACGGCGGTGGCGGTGCGGCGGCCCGCGTCGGAGACCACGGGCAGTGATCCGTTGGACGACAGGGTGATCGGCTCGCCGACCCCGGCGAGCTGTTCGCGCCAGTAGTCGCCGTCACTGACGAAACGACTGGTGTCGCGGTAGCGGTTCTCGTCGCCGTAGATGGTGGCCAGCGGCGTCGCGCGCGAGACCACCGGTTCGGTCTGGTTCTCGAGCGCGGTGTAGATCTCGGCGGCGCGGGTGGTGGCGTTCATGGCGCCGTAGCCGTCGATGACGATGTGGTGGCCGCGGGTGTACCAGATCCAGTCCGAATCCCCGACGCGCAGCACCACATTCATGGTGAGCGGGTCGTGTTCGATATCGATGGGCGAGCTGGCGTGCTCGTTCATCCAGGCCAGCGCCGCGGCGCGCGGATCCGGCTCCTCGCGCAGGTCGATGCGCGCCCAGCCGGGCCGCCAGCTGGGGTCGACCACCTGGTGCGGGACGCCGTCGATCTCGAGCAGGCGGACGTGGCCGACCTCGCTCTCGGCGCCGAAGCGTTCGATGGCGTAGAGCAGGCGGCCGACATCGAGATCGCCGTGGATCTCCACGAATTGCGCGATGGTGAGCGGGATGTCGGGCCGGATGCGCTGGGCGTACCAGAGGGCTGATTGCGCGGGAGAGAGCGCGAAAGGTTGAGCCGAGAATTCACCCGAAGAACATTGGTCGACACGGTCGGTGGCCAATGAACTCATCAAAAAACTCCGTTCTGCCGCTGTTGACGCAACTCCCCGAGCCCCGAAAATCGATACGGTGGATGCCAGTGCCCGGCTTTCGCGCGCACGCGCGAGCCGTAGGACGTGGCCCACGCCCTATGATTCGGAGCATCCCGCCGAGTGGATCGGTGGTGATCTCGAGTTGCCCGCAACGAACAGCGTTGGCGGAGCGAAGATTCAGTTCAGTTACCTCATGGCAAACCTCGCGTTGTTCGCGTATCTCGCATAAGGGAACCGCTCAAACTCGGACATATCGGAAACTCCAACAAGCCCTGGCAATGAACTGGCGAATCGAAGTCGCCGACGCGGGACGGCCCTCACACACGTGCCCGCGATTACTGCGCCGAAAGGTATTCGGAATTACCGGCCGGTCGGTTCTGTCTGAGCGCGCGTCCGCCGCCGGAACAGCGCCACCGCAGTGGCAGCCGCGGCCAGGATACACAACAACACCTCCGGCGCGGGGCCCAAACGGGTCGCGAGTGTCGTGTTGTCGCGCAGCGGCAGCGTCGCTACCAGCGCCGCGGGCTCGAACTGCGGCGTCTGCTGCTGGATCGTGCCGTCGGCGGTGATCATGGCGCTGACGCCGGTGGTCACCGAAACCACCACGGCGCGACCGTGCTCCACCGCGCGCACCCGGGACATGGCCAGCTGCTGGTAGGTCATCTCGCTGCGGCCGAAGGTGGCGTTGTTGGAGGGGACGGTGAGCAACTGGGCGCCGGCGCGCACGGATTGCTCGAAGGCGCGGTCGAAGGCGACCTCATAGCAGGTCGCCACGCCGATGGTGACGGGCGCGCCGCCGCCCGCGGGCCGCACGTGCACCACGCCATCGCCGTGGCCGGGGACGAAATAGCCTGCGCGGTCGGCGTATTCGGAGAAGTGCCGGAAGAACGAGCGCATCGGCAGGTATTCGCCGAAGGGCTGGATGATCTTCTTGTCGTGGCGCTCCCCCGGTCCGGCGTCGCCGTTCCAGACGATGACCGAGTTGGTGGTGGTGCGATCGCTGTTGACCAGTACCGCGCCGACCAGGATGGGTGCCTTCACATCCTTGGACGCCTGCGAGATCTCTTGCGCCGCATCGGCATTGCGCAGGGGGTCGATATCGGAGGAGTTCTCCGGCCAGATCACCACGTCCGGTTGCGGGGCGCGGCCGGCGGCGATGTCGCGGGCCAGTTCCTCGGTGCGTTTGACGTGATTGTCGAGAACCGCGCGGCGCTGGGCGTTGAAGTCCAGGCCCAGGCGCGGCACGCTGCCCTGGATGGCGGCGACCGTGATCGGCCGGTTGCCGTCCTCCGGGCCGGGCAGCGCGGTCCGGAGGATCACTCCGGTGAGGGGAACTATAGCCACAAGCATTGCCGCAGCAACAATCCGGTTCCACGATGTGAGACGTAGTGCTCCCCATCTGGGCGAATCCGATGTGACGGCAGCCACTTCCGAGCTATCGCCACCGGCCCCTCGCAACCTTCGCAAACACCCCAGTGCGAGCGCCGCCAACCCGGTGCCCGTCAGCGCCACCGCGAAGCTCACCAGCGGTGCGCCGCCCAGCATCGCGAAGGGCAGATACCACCCGTCGGCCTGCCCGAAAGCCAGCTTCCCCCAAGGAAACCCGCCGAACGGAAAACTCGACCGCGCCCACTCCGTCAGCGACCACGTCGCCGCCACCCACACCGGCCAGCCCGGCAACGCCGCCACCCACCGCGTCAACAACCCGAACGCCCCGACATACAACGCGCACACCGCCGACAACGCGATCCACGGCACCGGCCCGACATAGATCCCGGTCCACGGCAGCAGCGGTAGGAAGAACCCCAGCCCCGCCACGAACCCGAGCCCGAAACCCGCACGCGCCCGGCCGGTTCCACGCACCGCCAGGGTCAGCACCGCGATCCCGATCGGTGCCAGGAACCACAGCGTCCGCGGCGGGAAGCTCGCGTACACCAGTAGCCCGGCCAGCACCGCCGCGATGAGTCGCACCACACCGGGCCGCCTCGCCGCCAGACTCACCAACCGCCCGACCGGGCCCGGCGGCCACGCCGCGGCCGTACCGGTCGAGATCTCGCCGCCGCCACCGGATTCCGATTCCGGCATCGCCGCCGCGGCGCCGTCTCCGGACGCGGCACGCACGTCCGCGGCCCCCGGGCGGCGGACGGTCGGCGGCACCTCGGCCGCTTCACTCGAGCCACCCCGACCCGAAGTCATTGCGCCGGAGTCGACTCGATCGTCACCGACCGCGATGGACTCGGCCGACCCGCGGGCCCCGGAGTCAGCTGCGCTCGCTGCGAGTGCCGAGCCGCCGTGCGCGGCGGAGCCATTCGTCGTCGCCGGGGTCCGGCCGTCGGCCGCGCCGGTCGCATCGGCCGGAGTATGGCTCGATGTCGGCGCGGAGGGTAGTGCGGCGGAGGCGGTTTCGGGGTCGTGCTCAGGCTTCATGGATGGCGACCCCACGGTGCACGGTGCGCAGG
>NZ_BAAFGR010000238.1:0-8718 GCF_041154655.1 Nocardia sp. JMUB6875 | reverse complement strand
CCCCCAAAGAAGTAGAAATTTTCCCGGGCCTCAGCATCCCTGTCCCCGGCTGATTTCGAACTGTGATGCGCTGTTGATCATGTTTCGTGGCTACTGTGCCCATCAGTGGGGTGCCACGGATATGGTGGACCCTGCCACCGGCTTCTATGACTCCGGGAATCGGTGGCAGGATGCGGGTTAGGAGCAGGGTGGGGTCGGAGACAGCACGAGACATAGGGGCGACGCCGGTGGATTTCAATGTCGTTGAACGCCACGAAACGCTGGTAGCCGGAACGGTGCTACGCAGCCCGGCACTCGCGGTCGAAGGGCCGCGCCGCGCGAAGGTCGAGGAGGCCTGGAAACGGAATCTGGCACGCGATCTGCCCGGTCCGCCCGCGACCGCGTATGTCGATCACGCACCCGAGATCGGTTCGTATCTGACGCATATCGTCGGATACGAATGCAAGAAGCTGGATGACCTATTGCCGGGCGATGTACTCGCCCGTATCCCCGCCGGCAAATTCGCCCGCTTCATTCGCAGTGGCGACAATCTCGGCGACATCATCGTGTCGATCTGGCGCACGGTCTGGGACCTCGAGGCGGCCGGCACCCTGGTGCGCGCGTACACCGGGGATTTCGAACACTATCCGGACAACCGGACGGTGGAGGTTTTCGTCGCGCTCGATCCGAGCACGGAGGGGTAGGGGAGAGCTGTGGACTTCGAAATCGTCACCCTGGAGGACTTCCTGGTCGGCGGTCTGACCATCCCCCTGGCCGGGCGCGAGGTCACCGCCCGCGACCTGGACCTGGTCAATTTCACCTGGGACCGCTACCTGGCCCGCGAGAAGAAGGCCGAACGCGTCGCGGCCTACATCGGCCAGAACGACCACGCGGTAGCCGTTCTGGGATACGAGCTTTCGGGCCTGAGCACTTTGGACACCGGTGACGTGGTGACCCGCATCCCCGCGGGCCGATACGCGAAATTCGTTGTCTCCGACAAGCCTTACGACCTGCTGCGCACGGCGTGGGCGAAGGTCGCCAAGGCGGAGAACGCCGGGACGATCACCCGCTCGCACACCGCGGAGATCGAGCGCTACACCGGCCCGACTTCGGTCGAGGTCTACGTCTCGCTCGACTGAGCTCGAACGATAAAGGGCGGCATCGCGATTCGCGATGCCGCCCTCATGTCGTCCAGAGCTGGTTACTCAGCTCCGATGATGAAGGCCTCCAGCTGCGCGCGGGCGACATCGTCCGCGAGCTGCTTCGGCGGGGACTTCATCAGGTACGCCGAGGCCGGAATGACCGGTCCGCCGATGCCGCGGTCCTTGGCGATCTTGGCCGCGCGCACCGCGTCGATGATGATGCCCGCCGAGTTCGGCGAGTCCCACACCTCGAGCTTGTACTCCAGGTTCAGCGGCACGTCGCCGAAGGCGCGGCCCTCGAGCCGGACGTAGGCCCACTTGCGGTCGTCGAGCCACTCGACGTAGTCCGACGGGCCGATGTGCACGTTGCGGTCGTGCACCTTGCCGGCCAGCGGGCCCTCGAGGTTGGAGGTGACGGCCTGGGTCTTGGAGACCTTCTTGGACTCCAGCCGCTCGCGCTCGAGCATGTTCTTGAAGTCCATGTTGCCGCCGACATTGAGCTGGTAGGTGCGGTCCAGCACGACGCCGCGGTCCTCGAACAGCTTGGCCATCACGCGGTGGGTGATGGTCGCGCCGACCTGGGACTTGATGTCGTCGCCGACGATGGGCAGGCCCGCGTCGACGAACTTCTGGGCCCAGACCGGGTCGGAGGCGATGAACACCGGCAGCGCGTTGACGAAGGCCACGCCCGCGTCGATGGCGCATTGCGCGTAGAACTTGTCGGCCTCTTCGGAACCGACCGGAAGGTAGGAGACGAGGACGTCGACCTTCGCGTCCTTCAGCGCCTGGACCACGTCCACCGGCTCGGCGTCGGACAGCTCGATGGTCTGGGCGTAGTACTTGCCGATGCCGTCCAGGGTCGGACCGCGCTGCACGGAGATTCCGCTCGGCGGCACATCCGAGATCTTGATGGTGTTGTTCTCGCTGGCGAAGATCGCATCGGAGAGATCGAAGCCGACCTTCTTGGCGTCCACGTCGAACGCCGCGACGAACTTCACATCGCGCACGTGGTACGGGCCGAACTTGACGTGCATGAGACCCGGAACGGTGGAATCCGCGGGTGCGTCCTTGTAGAAGTGCACGCCCTGAACCAGGGAGGATGCGCAGTTGCCCACACCCACGATGGCCACGCGAACTTCGGTGGCTCCGCCAGCCTGATTGATGTCACTCATGGCCGATATTTCCCTCTTTCTGTGGTGCCGCCTTCGTCGATTGCTCCGCAGCAATCAACTCGTTGAGCCAGCGCACTTCGCGCTCGCTTGATTCGAGACCGAGTTGATGGAGCTGGCGGGTATAGCGGTCCAGTTGCCCGCTGGCGCGTTTTATCGCTTCCCGCAGTCCTTCTCGGCGCTCCTCGACCTGCCTCCGCCGCCCCTCCAGGATTCGCATCCGCGCTTCCGCGGGGGTGCGGCTGAAGAAGGCCAGATGAACGCCGAAGCCGTCGTCGGTGTAGTTCTGTGGCCCGGTGTCGGCGAGCAGTTCGGCGAACCGCTCGCGGCCGGGGTCAGTCAGTTGGTAGACCCGCCGCGCACGGCGGGTGGCCAATCCCTGCGGACTCTCCTCCGCGATGAGGCCGTCGGACTGCATGCGCCGCAGGGTCGGATACAGCGACCCGTAGGAGAAGGCCCGGAAGGGGCCCAGCAGACCGGTGAGCCGCTTGCGCAACTCGTAGCCGTGCATCGGTGATTCGAGGAGCAGCCCGAGGATCGCCAGTTCCAGCACCGGGCTTCACCTCCTGACTGTGTAGTTCAGACCTAACCGATGGATGCAGTTCCAAACTATATCGCGCCGATATAGTTTCCCGCGTGTTGTGGGTCTCCCGTGCATGTGGAGATTCCGTGAGAGTCGCCTTGGGGCGTGCGGGCGGTCGGGGGCCGCAAGTACTCTGGGTCGCGTGCGAATACAGAGGCAGGTAGTGGACTATGCGCTTCGGCGTAAGTCGCTGCTGGCCGACGTCTATGCGGGGCGGGTCGCCGTCGCGGAGGTCTGCGACGCGAATCCGTACCTGTTGCGTGCGGCGAAGTTCCACGGGCGGGGGAGCGAGGTCACATGCCCTATCTGCAGGAAAGAGCAGCTGACTCTCGTATCGTGGGTCTACGGCGACGGGCTCGGGCCCGCCTCGGGCTCCGCCCGCACGCCGGAGGAGTTGGTCCGGATGGCCGAGGCTCGCGAGGAGTTCTCGGTGCATGTGGTCGAGGTGTGCCGGACCTGCAGTTGGAATCATCTGGTGCAGTCCTATGTGCTGGGCCTAGCGCCCGCACCGACGGGTCGCCGCCGCACCGGCGCCCGTCGCACGGCCGCCGAGTGAGAGGCCACGTCGACTGCTGAACAACGGGCACGACCGTGCCCGTCGCGGTGCAACGCGTGACCGCATCGAGCCAAACCGGACGTACCGAGAGTTATTGGAGAGCCAGGCTGTGACATCGCCCTATGACGACGGACCGCACGGCGGCCGCCCCCGTGGCGGTTCGCAACCCGGCCCCGGCGGCTACCCGCCGCCTCGACCGGCAGGCCCGCCGCCCGGGGCACGCCAGCCCGTGGGCGGTCGTCCCGTCCCGGGGCCCGGTGGTCCGCAGCGCGGCCCGGTCGCGGGTGGCGGCCTGCCCCCGCGCGGTCCGCAGGGTCAGCCGCCGCGCGGCCCGCAGGGCGGTCAGCCCCCTAGACGTCAGGGGCCGCCGCCCCAGCGACCCGATAATCCGGACGCGACCCGCAAACTACCCAATCCCGCCAATGCCGACGCGAAGGTGAATACCGGCGCGCGCCAGGCGGTTCCGAATCACATATCGCGCGCGGCCACCTCCGATCGCACCCAGCGGGTCTCCGATCGCGCGGTGCGCGCGGGGGCCGGTGCGGGCACGGCGGCCCGGCCGCGGCCCGCCGAGGACCGCACCCGCCCGCCGTCGGGCGCGCAGCCCGCGGCCCGGCGTCCGCAGGGCGGCACCCCGTCGGGTCCGCCGCCGCGGAAGCCCGGGGGCAATGGCTCCGGCGGTGGCGGCGGCAAGGGCGCGCCGAAGAAGAGCTCGGTGTGGCGGATAGTCCGGCGCGTCATCTACCTCGGCATGGCGCTGCTGTTCGGCGGCATGAGCACCGTCTTCCTGTACGCGTACTCGACGGTCAACGTGCCGCAGCCCGGCGACCTGAAGAACAATCAGGTGGCCACCATCTTCATGGCCGACGGCACCTCGGTGCTGGCGAAAGTCATTCCGCCGGAGGGCAACCGGACCGATGTGACGATCGATCAGATTCCGCCGCACGTGCGCAATGCCGTGATCGCCGCGGAGGACCGCTCGTTCTACACCAATCCGGGCTTCTCGATCCAGGGCTTCGGGCGCGCGTTCGTCGGACAGCTGACGGGCAATTCGAGCGCCGGCGGTGGTTCGACGATCACCCAGCAGTACGTGAAGAACGCGATGGTCGGCAATGAGCACTCGCTCAGCCGCAAGCTGCGTGAGCTGGTGATCTCGGCCAAGATGGCCAAGCAGTGGTCCAAGGACCAGATCCTCGCCGCATATCTGAACACCATCTATTTCGGACGCGGCGCCTACGGCATCGACGCGGCGGCCAAGGCGTACTTCAACAAGCCGGTGCAGGATCTGACGGTGGCCGAGGGCGCGGTGCTGGCCGCGACCATTCAGCAGCCGTCGAATCTGGATCCGGAGAAGAATCCCGAGGGCGCCCAGTCCCGCTGGAAGTACGTGCTGGACGGCATGGTCGACGGCGGCAATCTGTCGGCGGCCGATCGGCAGAGCATGCAGTACCCCGCCGTGATCCCGGCCGCGCAGGCGCAGAAGGACAAGACGCTGGACGCCGGTCCGGAGGGTCTGATCAAGACCCAGGTGCTCAAGGAGCTCGAGGCCGCGGGCATCTCCGAGCACGAGATGAACACCGAGGGTCTGCAGATCACCACGACCATCGATCAGAAGGCCCAGCAGGCCGCGGTGGACGCGGTCAACAAGGTGATGGACGGCGAGCCCGAGAAGCTGCGCACGGCCGTGGTGTCGGTGGATCCGAAGACCGGTGCGGTGCGCGCCTACTACGGCGGCTCGGACGGCCAGGGCCTCGACTACGCGAATTCGGGCCTGCCGCCGGGCTCCTCGTTCAAAGTGTTCGGCCTGGCCGAGAACCTGGAACTGGGCAAGCCGCTGTCGACGCTGTACGACTCCTCGCCGATCACGGTGAACGGCATCAAGATCACCAACGTCGAGGGCGAGCAGTGCGGCATGTGCACCATCGCCGAGGCGCTCAAGCGCTCGCTGAACACCAGCTTCTACCGCATGCAGCTGGACATGACCAACGGCCCGCAGAAGATCGCCGACATGGCGCACAAGCTGGGCATCCCGGAAACCATTCCGGGCGTGGGCAAGACGCTCACCGAGCCGGACGGCAGCGGCCCCAACAACGGCATCGTGCTGGGTCAGTACCAGGTGCGCCCGCTGGACATGGCGTCCGCGTACGCGACGCTGGCCGCCTCGGGCATGTACCACGCGCCGCACTTCGTGCAGAAGGTGGTGGCCTCCGACGGCACCGTGCTGCTGGACCGCGGGCAGCCCGCGGGCGAGCAGCGGGTCTCGCCCGCGGTTGCGGACAACGTGACCGACGCGATGAAGCCCATCGCGCAGTGGTCGCGCAACCACCAGCTCGCCGGCGGCCGGCTCTCGGCCACCAAGACCGGTACCAACCAGCTCGGCGACACCGGCGAGAACCGCGACTCGTGGATGGTCGGCTACACGCCGTCGCTGTCCACCGCGGTCTGGGTGGGCACCGACAACGGCGAGAAGCTGCGTAATGCCAACGGCGGCATGATCTACGGTTCGGGCCTGCCCGCCGACATCTGGAAGGCCACCATGGACGGCGCCCTCAAGGGCACGCCCAATGAGAACTTCCCGAAGCCGGGCACCATCGGCGGCCAGGCCGGTGTGCCGTCCTGGAGTGCGCCGTACACGCCCGCGCCGACCACCGAGCAGCAGGTGCTGCCGCCGGTGATCACGCAGAGCCAGGTCGAGATACTGCCGGGCATCACCATCCCGGTGCCGGGTCTGGCGCCCAATCCGAACAATCAGCGGCAGTCGAATCCGCAGACGCAGCAACAGGATCCGGGCACCGGGCCGATGTCCGGGCAGCCGGTGGCGCCGGCCGACGGATCCTCGCCCACGACGTCACCCAATGGCGGCGGCGGTAATGGGAACGGCAATGGGAACGGCACACGGCCGACTCGGTAGCCTGCTGCCGTGATCGAGCAGGACTTGGTGCACCGGCCGACCGCCTCTGGCGTGTCGGCCGGTGACACGCTGAAGCCGGGGGAGGCAGCGGTGAAAGACGCTCGCGCACTGCAGGATGCGCACGCGGGGCGCGAGGTGGTCTACGTATCGCCGGAGCCGCTGGCGGCGGATCTGCGCTCGGCCGACGACCGGGACAAGCCCAGTCGCACCGATGCGCTCACCGCGCAGCTGGCCGATCTGATCGGCGGCCCGGTGGGTGATCACGCGGTGATCGGCCGCGCCCGCTTCTGGACGCCCATGCGCGTGATGATGGCGTTCGCGGTGCTGTTCCTGGCCCTCAGCTGGTTCGGCAAGGCGGGCTGCATCCAGCAGCGGCCCATCGACGGCGTGATGGGGCTGGACTGGAACAACGGCCGCCAGTACACCGCCATGTGCTACTCGGACACGGTGCCGCTCTACGGCGCCGAGCATCTCAACGAGGGCGCGTTCCCCTACAAGAAGCGGTGGGTGGAGTACAGCGACGGCCAGCCGCAGGTCCGGTACATGGAGTATCCGGTGCTGTCTGGCCTGTACCAGTACGCCGCCATGGGAATCGCCAAGGCGTGGAAGCTGTCCCCGCTGCCCGGGCACACCGCCCTCGAGGTGGTGATCTACTTCGATGTGGTGGCCCTCGGGCTGTCGCTGGCCTGGCTGGTGACCATCTGGGCGACCGCGCTGTCGGCGGGCCGGCGGATCTGGGATGCCGCGCTGATGGCGTTGTCGCCCTTGGTACTCGTGCACGCGTTCACCAATTTCGACGCGCTGGCAACGGCTTTCGCGGCCGGCGGGCTGCTGGCCTGGGCGCGGCGGCGGCCGGTGCTGGCGGGTGTGCTGCTCGGGCTGGGCGGTGCGGCGAAGCTGTATCCGCTGCTGCTGCTCGGCCCGATCCTGATCCTGTGCCTGCGCGCCGAGCGGCTCGACGAGGACGAGTCGATGTGGGGCGGCATCCGGCCGCTGCGCGCGGCGGGCGGCGCGATCGCGGCGGCGGCGATCACCTGGCTGGCGGTGAACGCGCCCATCGCGGCGCTGTACCCGAAGGGCTGGTGGGAGTTCGTCCGGCTCAACAAGGACCGGCACGCGGACCCGGATTCCATCTACAACGTGATCACCTCGTTCACCGGCTGGACCGGATTCGACGGGGTGCTGAGCCCGCAGCAGACGCCGTGGATCCTCAACCAGGTGTCACTGCTGCTGTTCGTGCTGGCCTGCGCGGGCATCGCCTGGATGGGGCTGACCGCGGCGCGGCGGCCCCGGCTGGCGCAGCTGGCGTTCCTGGTGGTGTCGGCGTTCCTGCTCACCAACAAGGTGTGGAGCCCGCAGTATTCGCTGTGGCTGGTGCCGCTGGCGGTGCTGGCGCTGCCGCATCGGCGAATCCTGTTGGCGTGGATGACGATCGACGCGCTGGTGTGGGTGCCGCGCATGTTCTATTACCTCGGCCCGGACCACAAGGGCCTGCCCGAGCAGTGGTTCACCGGCGCGGTCGTGCTGCGCGATCTGGCGGTGATCGGCCTGTGCGTCCTGGTGATCCGCCAGATCTACCGGCCCGGTGCGGATCCGGTGCGCCGGGACGGGATCGACGATCCGGGCGGCGGCATTCTCAACCACGCCCCGGATCCCCAAAACCCTTGGCTGCCGCCCGTTCTGCGGCCGCGGCAGCCCGTCCCCGCTACTTAGAGGAACCGTCCCAGCTGCGGCACCGCCTCGCCGGGATGCTTGGCCTGGATGCCCTCGCCGAGGGCTTCCATCTTCCAATCCGCGCCCGGCGCGGTGCGATACAGCTTGGCCATGACGATGCCGGTGAAGGGCATGCCGCCCGCGAGGGTGTAGCGCGCCATCTCCTTGTTGGTCGCGCTGTCGACGAGGCGGCAGTAGGCGTTGGCGACCTGTTCGAAGGTGTGGCCCTTGTAGGAGGTCACGATGAACACCAGCGCATTGACCCGCTCGTTGATGCGGGTGAGGTCGACCAGGATCTGCTCGTCGTCACCGTCGCCCTCACCGGTCAGGTTGTCGCCCTGGTGCCGGATGGACCCGTCCTTGGAGGTCAGGCCGCCGTAGTAGACGACATCGACCGGATTGGCGCCCGAGAACATCACGACCGAGGCGTCCAGATCCACGTCCACGGTCTTGCTGCCGAACATGCCGCCGCGCTTGACCGGATCCCAGCCCAGACCCATCTGCACGTACCCGAGCGCGGCCCCGCCCTGCTTGCGCAGGTTGACGCGCTGGCCCTTGACCAGGCTGACCGGATGGTTGGCCGGTAGGTCCGCGACCTCCTGGACCGGCGGCGGCGCGGGCGCGGGGGCGGGCTGCTGGTAGCCGGGCGGCGGCGGATACGACTG
>NZ_BAAFGR010000237.1:0-8776 GCF_041154655.1 Nocardia sp. JMUB6875 | reverse complement strand
CCACCACCCCCTGACCCTGCCCGACATCGCCCGCCACGCGGCCCTGAGCGTCCGCACCCTCACCCGCCATTTCCAGGACCAGGTGGGCGCCACCCCGCTCCAATGGCTCCTCTCGACCCGCCTCCGCTACGCCCGCGAACTCCTGGAAACCACCGACCTCCCCATCGAAACCATCGCCCAGCAAGCCGGTTTCGCCACCTCCACCACCCTCCGCCACCATTTCACCCGCCGCCTCGGCACCTCCCCCCAGCAGTACCGCAACACCTTCCACGCGCGGGCTTGAATGCTCGATCGCCGGGCCGGGCTCCGAGTTATCCGGCCGCGGCGGCGAGGGCGGCGCCGACGATGCCGGCGTCGTTGTTGAGGGCGGCGGGGACGATTTCGGCTCGGACCTTGTCGATGTGGGGGAGGAATTTGTCGGCGTGTTTGCTGACGCCGCCGCCGATGATGAACAGGGACGGGGAGAACGCCATTTCGAGGTATCGCAGATAGCGTTCGACGCGGTGTGCCCACTGCTTCCAGCTGAGGTCGCGTTGTTCGCGCACATTCGCGGCCGCGTGGTGTTCGGCCTCGTGGCCGTCGAGCTCCAGGTGACCGAATTCGGTATTCGGGACGAGTACGCCGTTGTAGAACTGCGCGCTGCCGATGCCGGTTCCGAAGGTCAGCAGCAAGACCGTGCCGCGGCGGTCGCGCCCGGCTCCGAAGCGCATCTCGGCGATGCCCGCCGCGTCGGCGTCATTGACCACGGTGACCGGGACGCCGAGCGCCTGGGACAGCTGATCCCGGGCGTCCAAACCGATCCACCCGTCGTCCACGTTCGCCGCGGTACGGGTGACGCCGTCCATGACCACGCCTGGAAAGGTGACACCCACGGGTCCGTTCCAGGCGAACTGCCCGGCGAGTCCCCGGACCACCTCGAATACCGCCTCCGGCGTCGATGGTTGCGGCGTGAGCTCCCTGATCCGCTCTTGGATCAGCCGCCCGGCCGCCACGTCCACCGGAGCTCCCTTGATCCCCGTGCCCCCGATATCGATGCCCAGGTAGGTATCCATCCCTCCATGATCATCCGCGGGCCGCGATAACGCCACGCCCTCCCCCGCCGCCCTGGGCGGCAATCGGATTCGCGGTGCAGCGTCTCAGATCGTGATGTGCGATTTCATCCTTGTGGAAGGGTGTGCGCTTACCGTGGAGGATTCGGGGGCGGCATCTCCGAGGGCACGGAGTTGGAATATGAACACACCACGGGGCGGCTGGCTGGAAAACTGGCCGTGGCCGGAGCGCACATTCATGGAGCGATTGAGTCCGGCATCGCGGCGGGATCTGCTCTCGCTCGGGAAACAGCAGCCATTTCAGGCGGGGGAGGTTTTGTCGCCGTACGGGGATCCGGCCAGCAGCGTGTATCTGTTGCGGTCGCGGGATTCCAAGGTGTCGGCGTGCGCGAAGATCACCGGAGCCGACGGGAAACTGCTGGCGATCCGGGTGAGCGGTGATGTGATCGGTGAGATCGCGGCGCTGGAACCCAGTTCCCGCCGTTCCGCGACGGTCACCATCTGCACGGCCGCGACCGTGCATCGCATGCCCGGGACGGAATTCCTGCGCTTCCTCGACCAGCATCCGGATGGCTGGCAGACCCTGTGCCGCACCATTGCCGACCGGCTCGCCTGGGCGGACCAGCGCCGCTTGGATTTCAACGACTGCCCGGTCAGCGTCCGACTCGCCCGGCTGCTCGTCGAATTCGCGGAGTCCTACGGGCGCCGCACCACGGTGCGACCGAACGGCAACGGGTGTGAGGACGGCGAGGCAGAAGCCGCGGGGTGGGAGATCACCATCCGCCTCAACTACGAGGAGCTAGGCAACCTGGTCGGGGCGAAGGTCGACGCCATCGGGCTCGCCATGCGGGAAATGCGCGAAAAGGGGCTGGTGTGCCTGCGCAATCGCCATATCGTGGTGATCGATAACAAGGGTTGGGAGAATTACGGGCTGCAACCTTGAAAATTCCTGCCGCAGAGTCATTTACACGGACAAGATCCGGATTTTTACGGCGCGGACGATAGCTGGGCGATGGCATCTTGGTCTTTCAGCAGCAAGACCATCCGGAGGTGCACAATGCCGTCGCCCCACACCGACCCTCGAACCCTTACCGCCCCGCAAACCCGCGCCGATGACCTGTACCGCACCCTGCGCGCCATGCACAGCCCACTGGCGGCGGCCCTGATGGCCGCCGCGATCACCCGCCGGTGGCCAGCCGAATCCATGCCCGCCACAGCGCTTCACACACGGTAATGGCCGTGGAAACGATCGCGGTGCTGGCGTGGGCGGCGGCGGTCGCTCTCCGGGTGCTGCCCGAGATCATCCGGTCGCGTCGCACCTGTGTGTCGGTCACGGTGACCACACGTGCCGAGGCGGTCCGCGAACTGGCGATCACCGCGACGAACGCCGAAGACGCCGTTCAGTTGGTCCGGCAGGCGCTGGCTACTCGACCGGAGGACCGACGCCGGTCGTGTCTGTCGTCCCGCCGCGCATGCGGATATGCCTACCGCCCAACCGATCCCGGCCCGCCGTGCCACGATGGTCGCTCATGACGAGTCATGTCCTCGCGATCGATCTCGGTAAGACCGGCTGCCGGGGTTCGCTGCGGGTTGGTGGGCGGCAGATCCGGTGCGCGGAGGCAGCGGGTGCGCCCGGGCTGGCGAATGCGGGTGGCGTCGGCGCGGCGGAGGATGCGATTCGGGCCGTTGTCGAGCGGATTTCGCCGACAACGGATTTCGTTCTTTCCGTCGGCGCCGCGGGAGCCGCGTCCGCGCCGGAGGCCGCGGCGCTGCTGGCCCGGCGGCTGGCTTCCGGTATCGGAGTGAGCGCGGTCGCGGTGACGTCCGACGCCGTGACCGCGCATGCGGGGGCGCTCGGCGGATCATCCGGTGTGGTGCTCGCGGTGGGTACGGGAGCCGTTGCGACGGCGGTCGACGAGGCGGGCCGCTTCACCCGGGTCGACGGGTGGGGGCCACTGCTGGGCGACGAGGGTAGCGGCGGGTGGATCGGGCTCGAAGGTCTGCGGGCCGCGCTGCGTGCATACGACGGCCGCGGACCACGCACGGCGCTGGTCGACGCCGTCGGTGAACGCTACGGCGTCACCGTGAGCGAGCTGCCGAACCTGATTGGACAACAGGGCAATCCGGCGTCGACCGCTGCCCGGTTCGCACCCGCCGTCGCCGCGGCCGCCGCGACCGACGAGATTGCCGCGGCCATCATGACGGCCGCGGGACAGGCCCTGGGTCGGTCCGTTCTCGCCGCGGTCGAGCGGTCCGGCTTGCAACCGCCGGTGCCCTGTGCGGTCACCGGCGGTCTCGTCAATCTCGGTGCGGCGCTGCTGGATCCGCTCGATTCCACGATCAAGGAGGTCGTCCACCGTCGCCCTCCCCTCGGTCTTCCTATCGACGGCGCTGCCCTGCTGGCCGTCGACACGGCGACCGCCTTGGAAGGCTTGGTCATCCGAATCGGCTGAAAAATATTGACAGCTCATATGTGACGACTGACACTTACTTGCAACAGATCCGCCGCGTCACCGGGGAGTTGCGATGAACGCACTCAATCTCGCCGTCATCGTCCTCTACCTGGTCACCGTCGCCTGGATCGGCCTGCGGCTGTCCGGCAAGCAGAAATCCAGCACCGACTACTTCGTCGGCGAGGGTCGAATGCCTTGGTGGACAGTGTGTTTCTCCGTCGTCGCCACCGAGACCAGCGTGCTCACCGTCATCTCGGTCCCGGGCGGCGCTTACACCGATCAGGGCTTCGGCAATGTCGAGCTGGCCATGGGCTACATCATCGGCCGCACCGTTGTTGCCGCCGTGCTGATTCCGCTCTACAAGCGCGGCGGGTTCGTCAGCGCCTATCAATACCTCGAATTGCGATTCGGCCGCTATCTGCAGGGTGTCGCGTCGGTGACGTTCGTGTTCACCCGGCTCCTGGCCGAGGGCGTGCGACTGTTCGCCTCCGCCATTCCGATCAAGTTGCTGCTCAGCGAGTTCGGCCTGACGATCGGCTACGACGCCATCATCGTCGCGCTGACATTGCTGACCGTGGTCTACACCTACCTCGGCGGCATCAAGGCGGTCATCTGGACCGACGCCCTGCAGATGGGCCTCTATTTGACCGGTGCGATCATCGCGATCTGCGTCTTGTCCGGCCACGTCGGAGCCACCGGCTACTCGGATGCGTTGCACGCGGGCAAGTTCCGCGTCTTCGATACGGACTTCGGCCTGGCACATATCCTCACCAGTAGCTTCGCGCTGCCGACCGCGATTCTGGGCGGCGCCATCTTCGCCATGGCCTCGCACGGTTCCGACCAGCTGATCGTGCAGCGCATCCTCGCGACCAGATCGCTGCGCGACAGCCAGAAGGCGATGATCGCCTCCGGCGTCTTCGTCGCCGTGCAGTTCGCGGCCTTCTCGCTGGTCGGGGCGCTGCTGTGGTCCTACAACGGCGGCAAGACGCCGAAGCAGCTCGGCTTGACCAGCGCCGACGGCATCTATCCCGACTTCATCCTGCACGGGCTGCCGGTGGTGATCTCCGGGCTGCTGGTCGCCGGAATACTCGGTGCGGCAATGGGATCGCTGTCCTCGGCGCTGAACTCGATGGCGAATTCGACTGTCGCGGATATCATTCGTAGTTTCAGCCGCAAGGTGCTTTCGGATGATGCGATGCTGCGCCTGGCGCGTGTCATGACGCTGGTGTGGGCGGTGCTGATGGCGCTGTTCGCGATGGGGTTCAGCGCGACGACCGGCAATGTGTACCTCACCGCGTTGACGATCGCCGGATACACCTACGGTGCGCTGCTCGGAGCGTTCCTGCTCGGGCGACTCATCAAGCGCGCCAACCAGTTCGACGCGATCGTCGCCTTCGTGGTCACCGTGGCGGTGATGACCTTCGTGGTGCGCGTGATCAAGATCGATGTGACGGTGGCGGGCAAGGTGACCGAAAAGGGTATCGCCGCACAATGGCTGGTGCCCATCGGCGTAATCGTCACCCTCGTCGTCGGCGGGATCACCTCGCGGTTCCATCCGGCGCCCGCTGACACCGAGCCGGATCCGGCGCGGGCGGTGGCGTGATGCGCGTGATCGGGCTGATGTCGGGGACCTCGCACGATGCGATCGATGCCGTCGGTGCGGAGATCAGCGTGCGGGACGACACCATGCTGGTCCGCATCGTCGGCCTGCTCAGTCGGCCGTATCCCGAACAGCTGCGCTCCGAACTCATCGCCGCATTGCCGCCCGGGTCGGTCGATATGGCCGCGGTCTGCCGCCTGGACACCGCGATCGGCCAGGAATTCGCGGCGGTCGCCGCTGAAGCCGATGCCGAATTCTTCGGCGGTACAGTAGATCTCATCGCCTCACATGGCCAGACGGTCTACCACTGGGTCCGCGAAGGCACGGCGCATGGCACCCTCCAGCTCGGCCAGCCCGCGTGGATCGCCGAGCGCACCGGGACACCGGTCGTCAGCGATTTCCGCGCCCGCGACATCGCCGCAGGTGGGCAGGGCGCGCCGCT
This sequence comes from Nocardia sp. JMUB6875, assembly GCF_041154655.1. NCBI lineage: Bacteria > Bacillati > Actinomycetota > Actinomycetes > Mycobacteriales > Nocardiaceae > Nocardia > Nocardia sp. JMUB6875. The sequence continues at coordinate 3,232 of NZ_BAAFGR010000237.1, read as the reverse complement.
GGTCGGTTTGTTCGACATGTTGTGGCTGGCGGGGCGTCCCGGCCGTGCGGCCGCGCTCAATATCGGTGGGATCGCGAACGCGACCGTCACCGGTGAGGCCCCGGCGGCGTTCGACACCGGGCCGGGAAACGCGCTGATCGATGCCGCGGTCGCCATCGTCACCGGCGGCGCCGAGCATATCGACCGGGCGGGTGCGCGCGCCGCGCGCGGAACGATCGACGCCGATCTGCTGAAACAGCTTCTGGCAGAACCCTATTACTCGATGCGCCCACCCAAATCCACCGGTAAGGAGCTGTTCAACCGTGCCTACCTCGAGCGCGTGTTGCGCGACCGGCCGCTCGCGCCCGAGGATATCGTCGCCACTGTGACCGCGCTGACCGCACACACCATCGCCGACGCGCTCGAACCCTTCGGGCTCACCGAGGTCATCGCCTCGGGTGGCGGCACCCACAACCCGACCCTGCTGGCGATGGTGCGCGATCGGCTGGGCGCCACGCGGTTGCGCACCTCCGACGAGCTCGGACTGCCTTCGGCGGCGAAGGAGGCCACCGCCTTCGCCGTACTCGGCTTCCTCACCGTGCACGGGCTCACCGGCAGCCACCCCGCCTGCACCGGAGCGGCGCACGCCAGCGTGCTCGGCTCGATCACTCCCAGGGTCACCGGATTCGCCTTCCCCACGGCGTCTTTCGCACCGCCTCGGCGACTGACGGTGTCCGGATGAGCGCCGCGCCCGCCGGTGACGACGTCCGTACGCGGCTGCTCGCGGCGATCCCGCGGCTGTCCCCGAGCGGGCGGAAGCTCGCGCGCGTGATCCAGGACGATCCGTCCGGCGTCGCACAGCTGACGGTCAACCAGCTCGCGGAGCGGGCCGGCACCAGCACCTCCGCGGTGGTCCGGTTGGCCAAAACGCTCGGCTACGACGGCTATCCGCAACTGCGCCTGGCGCTGGCCGCCGCCGGAAGCGAGGACGGCGCACCGGTGTTCGCCACCGATATCGAGGCCGCCGACGAGCTGTCGAAGGTGCTGCACAAGCTGACCGCGTTCGAGACCGAGGGGATGCTGGCCACCGCGGAACTCGCCGACCCCGCGACCATGGAGGCCGTCGTCGAGGCGCTGGTCGGGGCGCGGCGCGTGCAGCTCATCGGCATCGGCGCGTCCGGGCTGGTCGCGATGGATATGGCGCAGAAGCTCACCCGGATCGGAATGTGGTGCGGCGCATGCACTTCCGAGGATGACGCGCTCGTGCAGGCGAGCCTGCTGGAGGCGGGCGATGTGATCGTCGCCTTCTCCCATTCCGGCGAGACCGCCGGAATCGTCGAGGCGGTCGAGCGCGCCGCGAGCATGCGCGCCACGACGGTGGCCGTGACAGCGGGAGCCGCATCGAAACTGGCGCGCGCGGCGCGGCACACCGTGCTCGTGGCCGGACGCGAGGACGGCTTCCGCTCCGCAGCCCTGGCGAGTCGTATGAGCCAGCTGCTGATCGTCGACACCCTCTACGTCGGTGTCCTGCAACGCACTCCGGCCGCGCACGCCGCGCTGCACCGCACCTACGAGGCGGTCGCGAATCGCCGCGCGAAAGGGATTCGATGAGCCGCACCCGCCCGCCGCACGGGATCGCCGCGCTGACCACCGAGCTCCCCAACCCGCGCACCGCCGCGCTCGACTCGATGCCGATCGAGGAGTTGCTGCGCACCATGAACGCCGAGGACGCGAGCGTGGCTTCCGCTGTGGCGCAGGCGATTCCAGCGATCACCCGCGGCGTCGAACGGATCGTCGACGCCCGGCGACGCGGCGGCAGACTCATCTACATCGGCGCGGGCACCAGCGGCAGACTCGGGCTGCTCGACGCGGTCGAATGCCCGCCGACCTTCGGCATCGATCCGGGCGCGGTACTGGGCCTCATCGCGGGCGGACCCGAGGCCTTCACCCGCGCGATCGAAGGCGCGGAAGACGACCCGGCCCGAGCCGAACAGGACCTGTCCGCGGTGCACCTCACCCCCGCCGATTGCGTCGTAGCGCTGGCCGCCAGCGGCCGCACTCCCTACGCCATCGGCGCCTTGCGCTACGGACGTGAGGTCGGCGCCACCACGATCGCGATCTCCTGCAACCGCAACGCCGAAACCAGCGCCCACGCCGACGTGGCCATCGAACTCGAAACCGGCCCCGAAATCCTGACCGGCTCCACCCGCCTCAAAGCGGGCACCGCACAAAAGCTGGTCTGCAACATGCTGACAACCGCGACCATGGTCCGAGAAGGCCGGGTCTACGGCAACCTGATGGTCGACCTGAACCCCACCAACGCCAAACTGACCGACCGCGCCCGCCGCATAGTCGCCGAAGCCACCGACCTCGACCTTCCCACCGCAGCAGCCCTTCTGGCCGCCGCCGACAACCACCCCAAAACCGCCATCGTCATGCACCTGGCCGGGGTGGACGCCCCCACCGCCCGCACCCTCCTATCCCGATCCAACGGCTTCGTCCGCCCCGCCATCGGCGAACCCCGCACATAGGACAAGTGACGCGCATTCTTGGCACCAGACCGGTGGCAGTGCTGGCACTCGATCACCAATAGTGCCGATTACCAGGGCTTTTACCCCCTCCCGGCGCGCTTTCACGGGTAGGTCGGTACATACTCGAGTAATGACATCTACTGCCGGGGTCCCGGCGTCCGTCCATTACGCCGCACCGGCGGAGCCTCAGCCGACAGCCGGCAGCTTCCGTTTCTGGTTCGCGTCCCAGCGGTGGGAGTGGTCACCGGAGGTCTACCGCATGCACGGCTACACCCCCGGCGAAATCGAGCCCACCACCGAACTACTGCTGGCCCACAAGCACCCCGATGACCGCGAGCACGTCGCCGACGCCATCGCCCGCTCCATCAACCAGGGCCAGCCGTTCTCGAGCCGACACCGTTTCATCGACACCCACGGCGCCGAACACGCCGTCATGGTCGTGGCCGACCGCATCCTCGACAGCACCGGCCACCCCGTCGGCACCACCGGCTTCTACATCGACCTCTCCGACACACTCGCCGCCGCCGAACGCGACACCCTCAACCAGCGCCTACCCGAACTGATGGAATCCCGCGCGGTCATCGAACAGGCCAAGGGCGTACTCATGCGCATGTACCGAATCAGCGCCGACCAAGCCTTCAAGGTCCTCATCTGGCGCTCCCAGGAAACCAACACCAAACTCCGCGCCCTGGCCGAACAACTGATCACCGACCTCCCCGCCG
>NZ_BAAFGR010000236.1:0-8802 GCF_041154655.1 Nocardia sp. JMUB6875 | reverse complement strand
CGCCAATTCGTCGCCGAAGACTCACCCAGCGTCGCCGACGCCCCCCAAATACAAACCGGCATCGACTCCGTTCCACCCGGCACCCGCTACTGCGTGCAGGTAACCCGCCTGACCCCCACCGACAACGACCACTGGTCCGTCAAAATCACCCAACAACCCCCCGGCCAACTCCCCGACGTTTTCACCCAAACCATCACCACCCGAACCCAAGACACCCGAACCCTCATCATGTCCATCGACGAATAGCCCCGTGGGTGAGGCTTACGGCACCGGGATCATTTCCGGGTGCAGCAGGGTGGTCGGCGGGTCTTTCGCGAGGTCGTCGTATCGGCCGAAGGTCGTGTCGAAGAAGGTGCGGAGGTAGCCGCGTTGCAGATCGAGCGAGTTCTGCGGGGCGATGGTGCCGACCACCTCGGCGGCGAAATCGGCGGGCATGATGCCCGCGGCAGCCAGAGCGGGGACGATCAGCTGGTTGTCGCAGAACGAGAGGTGTTGCGAGCCTGCGAGCCGGAATTCCATTTTCGGTCCGCGATCGTTGGCCCAGAACTGCTGCCAGCTGGGGTCCTGGGCGCGACCGTGATCGGTGCTGCCGATCAGAACGAACGGGCGGTCCAATCCGTCCGTGAGCACGGAACCCAGTAGCGTGCCATCCAGATCCACGCTGGCGGCCACGCGCCGATCGTCGTGCATCACCTGGGCTGCGGTGGCGCCACCGAGTGAGTGCCCGAACATCGCGATCTTGGAAGGGTCGAGTGCTCCGGCAAGATTCGCGGGCAGGGGATGTCCGTCAGCATCAGGGTCGATGCCGGCGCTGAGGTCGGTCAACCGGTCGAGAACGAATCGAGTGTCGGAGATTCGCGTCTGTATCGCCTGCCCGACCTGCGCGTAGACCTCATCGGCGTCCGCTCCTTGTGGGAGCACGCTCTTTTCGAGCCGTCCACCGGGGAATTCGGTCGCCGTCGATTCGTAGGTATGACTCATGGTGACCACGACGAATCCGTGGCTGGCCAGATCTTCGGCCTGGGCGGTGCTGGTCTCGCGCGGCATGCCCATGCCGGGAGAGAACAAGATGATCGGCCGCCGCCCCGCGGCGCTGTTCGCCGCCGCGCCGACACGACCGTGGCTCGATCCCACCATCAGCGATCCCGTGATCGGCAGGCCCGCCTCGGCCAACCAGTCCGTGTAGGCCCGCCACACGTGTTCGGAAACCCAGGGCCGCAACGGCATTGCCGCCGGATCGGCAGCGGGGTACCAGATGCTGACCATCAACTCGCGTGTCCGCGCCGACACGTACGGATCGCGTCGAGACGCGTCGACCAGATGGAGATCGACCACGCCTATCGGTTCAGATCCCGTCGGCTCGGGCAGCGTGACGAGTGCCGATTCCTGTTGCGCCGGTGCGGGATCGGCTCGAGCAATCACACCGACCGCAGCACACGCCGAGGTCAGCAGGACTAGCAACAGAAAGCGAAAAACCTTGTCCAACACGCTGATCCCCTCCGCAGCCCAGCCATTGCTCGCCTTCGACCCGCCCAGCCTAGCCGTGTCCGTACCTGGACGGCCACGAGAATGCACTCGAGAGCTGAGGTTCGGCTCGTACTTGTGCGCAGCCTTCTGTATCGTTCTAGTAGAACGATACAGAAAGCGTTGCGGGAGGAGGTGGCAGGTGTCTTCGGGAGCAACCATGAAGTCCGTCGCCGCGGCGGTCGGGGTCTCGCTGTCGACGGTGTCCAACGCCTACAACAAGCCGGATCAGCTCTCGGCCGACGTGCGTGAACGGATCTTCGCGGCGGCGCGCGAGCTCGGCTACTCCGGTCCGCACGCCGCGGCCCGCACGCTGCGCAGCCGCCGCGCCGGCGCGATCGGTCTGCTGCTCACCGAGCAGCTGTCCTATGCGTTCTCCGATCCTTTCGTGGTCGGGCTGCTCGCCGGGTTGAGCGAGGTGGCCGAGACAACGCGCACGGGGTTGCTGCTCATCCCGCTGGCCCGCTACGAATCGGGCGCCGACGAGGCGGCCATGCACGAGTCGGTCGAGACCATGCGCAATGCCGTCGTCGACGGCGTGGTCGCCTACTGCATCGACGCCGGACACCCTGCGCTCGAGGTGATTTCGCGCCGTGGATTGCCGTTCGTGCACACCGAGGATCACATCGCCGCCGGACGGCGCGTGCTGATCGATGAGGTCGGGGCCATGCGTGGTCTGGGCGAGTATCTGGCCAGACTCGGCCACACCGAGGTCGCGATGGTGGTCGACTCGGGGCGAGCCACTACCGCCCCGCACGAGATCACCGATGCCACCACGTTGTACGGCAATGCGCGGCTGCGCATCCAGGGTCTGCGGGAGGGGCTCGGGGCGAATGCTCGGCTGACGGTCGTATCCGGCGGTCACGACTCCGTCGAGGCCGGGATCGCCGCCGCCGCACTGGCTCTCGATCGCCGCGACCGACCGACCGCGATCGCCACCGGCGGCGATGTGCTCGCCTTCGGTGTCATCGAGGCGATGCGGCAACGCGGCCTGGCACCCGGACGCGACATCTCCGTCACCGGATTCGACGATGTCCCGGCCGCGGAGAGCGTCGGGCTCACCACTGTCCGTCAACCGATTCGAGACAAGGGCCGGCTCCTCGGACGCATGCTGCTGGATCCGTCCTATACCGCAGACCGCGTCCTCCTACCCACCGAACTGATCATTCGCTCGAGCACCGGTCCGGTGCGGAGCTGACCCTCGCACGAGGAGATCGACATGCACGCCATCGCCGGCCATATCGCCGTCAAAGCGGCACGGGCCCAATCCAATTCGGCCCTGCCCGACGCTCCGGTCCGTCCCGATCCGCCGCCGCGCGAACCTCGCCTTCGCAAACACGTCGCCGCCTTCTTACGCGGCTCAGCCCAGCGCCAAGCCCGTCTGGCCGACCGCCTCGACCCCTGCCTGGCCAAACCAACACCCTGCTGACTCCGCCACTCGGTCTGGCTGAAGTACGAGGGCCCGGATGTGGCGTGTGCTCGCTCAGGTGACCCGTGCGGTCATCAGGGTCTCGAACGTGTAGGGCCGCAGGCCATCGGTGCGGTTGGCGAAGTACCGCTGCTGGAGGTCTGCACGGGTGGGATGGTCCACGACCTTCAACCCGCACCGGCTGACCAGTCTCTCGATGTCCGGTACCGGCCAGCCAGGCTGCAGAGGCTCGCCGACAGCAGCGGCGATTGGCGTGTAGGTGCGGGCGAATTCCGTTCCCACGGGGTCGAGTACGGCGTCCTCGGCCCGGTAGGAGAACACCACCTCGGACCCGGGAGCAGCTGCGGCGATCGTGCGCAATCCCGACTCGATCGCCGGTGCCGTCAGATAGGGGGCGACGCCGGTCCAGCAGAACAGCGTCGGCTGCGCCCAGTCGAATCCGGCCGGGCCCAATGCGTTCTGAACCGGCCCGGCCTCGAAATCGGCCGGCACGAATACCTGCGAGTGGTTGAGTGGCAGACCGAGTTCCCTGACCCGCTCGAGTTTCCAGGCTTGGGAGGCAGGGTGATCGACCTCGAATACCGTCAGCGAGCCGAGCAGATCCGGCCGCCGCCACGCGAACGAGTCGAGCCCCGCACCGAGAATCACGTACTGCGTGAAGGCGCCGGCGGTGAGCCGGTCCTCGACGTACCGGCCGCGGGTGCAAACGGCCGCGCGGGATTCACGAAGGACCGGGCCGGGAAACAGCGGATCGAACCGATCTCGCAACTGCTGCCATACCGGGCCGACAAGCACCAGGGCCAGCACATCGTCCAGCACCCACGGCGCCGCCGTCTCCAGCCGAAACAATCCACGCGACACCGCCGCGAACATCGCCGTTCTACTCGGTGCGCTTTCCATGCCTCGCTCCTCCCCGGCCAGCACCCCCGGCCCACTCTGCGCCCTTCACAGGATGCGCCTGAAGCGCCCTGACGGCCATAACCAGGTCGGGAGGGGTGTGGAAGACATGGCGGGAGCGCAGATTTCCGGTGAAATCGGGTGTCCGCATGGAGAAATATCTTTCGGAGCCGGGCGGAGGAAGCGACGCGGATACTGGGTGGGAGCTTGGAGGAGGCGTCGTGGATCTTCGGGCACCCGTGTGCGTGGTGGGCGCTGGGCAGAGTGGGATTCTCGTGGCGGCGAAGTTGCGGGAGTTGGGGTTCGAGCGGGTCGATGTGTTCGAGGCGCGGCCGCGGATCGGGGGTTACTGCGAGACCGCGACGGTGGCGGGTGAGGTGTACGACTTCCAGGCGCACCTGGTGATTCAGCAGGACTTCGGGGAGGGGTTCGCGGGGACGGCGATTCACGGATTGCTGGAGCGGCATCCGGTCGAGATGCAAACCGAGGCTTTGTATTTCGTGGGGCGCTCGCGGTCCGGCAAACCCCGGATAGGGGTGCCGCCGCATTTCGTGCCGCTGTTCGCGTCCTCGACGCCGGAACAGGTGGCCGATCAGATCGCCGAGGCGTGGACGATCATCGAAGGGGCGGTGCGGGATCGGCGCGGGCCGGGCATGAACGGGCTGGCGTTCGACCGCCGGGCGGGGGAGACGTGGGAGACATATCGGGCTCGGCACGCACCGCTGGTGGGGGAGGTGCTGCAGGGGCTGACCCTGTACGCGAACATGCGGCGGCCGCGGCAACCGGCCGAGAGCGTCATCAATATCAATGCGCATATCTCTGGGCATGTCTCGCAGTTGGCGAAGATGATGCTGTCGGCATATCCGGGGCGGCGGGCGGACCTGTTGAAACGCCTACCGGAATCACTCGTCGCACAGATGAATTCACCCCACCCGGTCACTGTCAGCTTTCGGCATGGTTTCATCGATCTGCTCCAGCGCATCGTCGCCGACCATCGAATCGAGGTGATGGTCGACGCTCCGGTGACGCGGATCGAATCGCTCGGTGCGGAAGGTGTTCGCGTCAGTTATCGACGCGCCGGAGTGGCGTGCGAGGCCCGGTATTCCCGGGTCGTGGTCACGACGCGGCCCACGCAGATCCGGGAGATGTTCCCGGACGGGGAGATACGGGAACTTTTCGACGAGCGGAACTGCCCGCGCACCTGGACCCGCAGTTACCTCATCCGGGTCCGCAATGAGCTCATCGCCTTCCCTCGTGGCGTCGATGACCCCGAACCGCTGGGGTTTTGGGTGATCGACCCGTACGGAAGCTACACCGACACCGATCCGGAGCAGGCCCTGCATCGGATCACCGCGGCCAACAAGCAGCACCCGGGGCCGTACTGGGTGTGCTTCAGCAATTCGGACAGATCGGTATCCGACGCGCGCGCCTGGGAGCTGGCGAAGGAGAGCCTATTCCTGTTCGAGGACCCCGAGCTGATCACCGAGACCATTGCCGAATGGCCCGCGTACCCGAGCGCCGCGGCGGTCCGCGGCGGGTGGCTCGACCGGGTGGAGGCCATCCAGGGACGCGACGGTATCCACTTCGCCGGGGAGATATTGTCCGGCCCGACCATCGAGTGCATCAGTTCCTTTGTGCAGGAAGTGATCCCGCAGTGGTTCGACCCCGGGAACTGACAGCCGGTGTGTCTTGACCGGGCGGGGCATGGTCGCGTTGTTCAAGGGATGGGGTACAGGATGAAGCGGGGGAAGGCGCGTCGGGTGGGTGTGGAGCCGATTTCGTTGATCGCCGCGCGGATTTCGCGGAGATCGTCGGTGGTCATTTCCAGTGGGGGCTCGTCGGGCTGGTAGGTGGTGCGGACCGGGTAGTCCACGCCCGGCTCGGTGGTCATCTCGATGTGGCAGCCGAGAATGTGAGTGACCGGCCGGCGGTCGCAGAACTCGATCAGGCGGTCGATGCTGCGGGTGAAGGCCGCCCAGTTCTGGATGTAGAGCCGCCCGGGGTAGACCGTGTCGCCGGTGAGCAGGAACCCGGTCCACGGATCGTGGAACGTGACCGCTGCTTCGTGGTGGCCGGGGGTGGCCAGGCACTCCAGCACGCGGCCGCCCAGGTCGATCTGCACCACGGCATCAGGGTCCTCACGGAATCCGAGGTACTTCCAGGCCGTGGCCATGTCGGCGCCGACCACCGTGGTGTCGGGGCGGTCGGTGAACTGGCTGTCGCCGGCGATGTGGTCGCCATGCGGATGGGTGTGCAGCACCAGCAGGTGATACCCCTGCCGCGGATGTCGCGCGAGCCAGGCCTCGACGAGCTCGTCGACCACGCGGCGCAACGGGAAGAACTCGGCGGACGTGGTGGCGCCGGTGTCGATCAGCACCGCACGAGTGTTTCCGAACAGCAAGAACAGAAACGGGGCCTCGTAATTGATCGCCATGTTCTGCCGGAGAATGACGGTGTGCTGGTCGTAGGCGTACACCTGGATGTCTTCATCGGTGTTGTGCTTGGCCGACGGGGAACCGTGGATCCACCGGACATCCAGTGGGCGAGCCTTGGAACTCGCTGCGGTGAAATCGATCAGCGATACGCCTGCATTCATGAGCCCTCCTTGAGTGGCGTCGTCTTTGCAGGCCGGGTACGGCGCATCTCGTCCGGGGCAGGCCCGTACAAGCCTCCGCGGCGAAATTATCACGGCTCAGGACCGGCGATCATCCCCGGACCCGACCACGACGCCCCGAAGTATCGGCGTCCACCAGGGCATCGGTGAAGCTCATCTGGGCTCCGTCCTCGCGCTGCATGCCGAAGTTGATCACCGTCAAGGTCTGTTCCAGGGTGGCTTCGGGCATGTTGATCCGTCGAAAGTCTTCCAGTGCCAGGGGATCCGGGGACCGGAGGTTGAATCGGATGAGGCCACGGGATACCTGCTCCATTCCCAGAAACAGCGAGTGCTCGATGTCCGGAACCGGCACATCCTTCACGACCTCGGGGGTCTGACTCAGCGCCATCGCGCTGGGTGCAGTCGGCGCTGACGGGCAGAACGCGGAGAGATAGACAAGACGGTGGATGGCTTCGGGGATGGCATTGCCGACCAGACCGATCAGTTCACCGATCTGTTCGTGTACGACGGCATGCCGCGAATGCAGGCGCGGGTACTGACTTGCCTGCACCTCACCGACTCCGGCAGCCTCACCGCCGCCGAATTGGTGCGTCGTCTCGGAGTGAGACCGCTACTACATCGACGATCGCACCTGGTACCGCACCACACTCGACCTGGCCCGTGCCTCCGAGGAAAAGGTCGAGGCAGCCCGCCGCGGCGCCGAAATCCTCGGTGCGACGACCCCCGCGGGCATCCGTCTGAGCGAGATCGGTCGATACCTCGACTACCTCGGTCGCGAGAAGGTCCAAGCCGTTGCACGATGGCACGAATCAGGGCCCGACCCGACGCCGAACCCGCGGTCGATGAGTGCGGTTGCCCAAGGAATTCGGGGCGAAGCAGTTAACTGAAATTGACATGTTTCAGTGCTTGCGGGCGGGTAGCGTGCGCCGGGATTTCGGGAATCGATCCAGGAGGAAGATGATCGCGGATACTCGCTCCGGCCGGCGAATCGGCTGGGGCGCAGCAGGGTTGGTGGTGGCTGCCGCCGTGGTTGTGGCCGGAGCGCCGACCGCGGGTGCGTCCGTCACGAATTTCCAGATGACGGCGCAGACCTACTACGTCGGAAGCGCCTACGGGATGAGGGCGTACACCGTGGAGCACGCCGGACAGCGGTATGTGGCCTTCTACGACAATGGTCAGTGCATCGGCGGGGCGAAGACCTGGACCGCCGGGGAAGTCGAGGTCTACACGCCGACAGCCGATATGACGTGGATCCCGACAACGGCCGGACGTCACGTCCTCACGGCCGACGATGGGGAGAGCGCCAAGACGATTACCGTCGACGTACTGCCGGCCGCGCCCGGGAGCACCCCGGCGACCGGATACAAATACCCCGGCTGCGGAGCGCTGGACCGCCTGATCTATACCGGCAGTTCAAGTTTCGGATCCAACTGAGCGCAGCCGACGTCACCGGCGGCGGCGTGCATTTGCGACGAGCCGCCGGTTGGCCGGGGGTGTCGGTGCCCGTGGTTATGGTCGGCGCATGAACCAGCCCGCTTCGCGTAGCTTCGATCAGGTTTGGACTCGGTTTGTGCACCATCTCGGGATGTATTCGCCGGCGTCCGTTGCGACGCTGCAACCTGGCGCTACCGCTGAGCAGATCGCAAAGCTGGAGGCTGCGCTGGGTTTTGCGCTGCATCCCGATGTCCGGGCATTGCTCGAACATCACAACGGCACAGCGTATGTCGATGGGAATGCGGTCGAAGGCGCCGACTTCCTGCCGATGACGTACATGCTCGACCCGATTGACCAGATCCTGGCCGGGCACGAATGGCGAACCACCTTCAGTGCCGAGAATCGAGCGATGGGCCTCGGGGAGGAGACGCTCTACGGCCATGCCCATCAATGGGTTCCGATCGCACACTCGATCGACGCCGGTATCTTGTTCGTCGAGCACCGGCCCGGACCGACCTATGGTCACGTCATCGAATTGGGTATCGGGTCGGGTGCCTTCGAGGGCACGCTGTGGGGCGAGACTCTGGTCGAGTTCTTCGACACCCTCACACACTGCCTCAACAGCCGCACCCCTTTCCGGGGCCAAACCCCCAGCCTTCGGGAGTCGAACCGCGGTGAGAAGACTTATCTGCACTGGGAGTTCGACTGGGACGAGTGAACCCGCCGGAGGACCCTTCCTGCGAGCCTGGGTAGCCGCGGAGGCGTTTCACAGAGGCGGTGGGTGTGCTGTGGGGCTGCTAGGGTGCGAAGCGGTGACTCGATCGGGGTGACTCGGATCGGGCGGTGAAAGCTGTTCTTCGATAGGGAGTTTCGGGTTGGAGACTACGGGGTCTTGGGGGCAGGT
>NZ_BAAFGR010000235.1:0-8924 GCF_041154655.1 Nocardia sp. JMUB6875 | reverse complement strand
CCCCCCGCGTCCCCACCGCCGGCGACATCCTCGCCGCCGCCCAAGCCGCCGTGGAAGCCGCCCAGAACGCCGCGGGCCAAGCCCTCGACTCCGCCCAGGTCACCGCCACCACCGCCTTCGACACCGCGGTCCGCCTCCCACCCGCCTCCATCCAACTGGCCGCCCAACTCCCCGACCTCATCGAAAGCCTCACCACCGCCGTCAACCGCCTCAACGCCACCATCGACCGCCTCGACCGCACCCTCGCCCTGGCCGAACCCGCCTTCGTCGCCTACGACAAAATGCTCACCCGCCTCGAATCCCTCACCGCCCTCGGCGAAGAAGTCTTCACCCGCCTCGACAAACTCCCCGGCATCTCCCTGCTGGGCCGCTTCACCAAAGGCCAACCCGCCGAATCCGAACCGCTCGAAGACAAACCCCGCCGCCCCGGTCGCAAGTAGAGGACTGTTAGCCGCGAGACGGGAGCGGGGTCCTGGGTTCGGTGGCCAGGCCGGGGAGAGCGCGGAGGGGTGCGGATGCCTTCCAGAGCATTTCGCGGTATTCGTCGGCGGGGTCCGAGTCGAGGACGATTGCGCCGCCCGCGCCTACGCGCCAGTGGCCGTGGTGGCGGACCGCGGTGCGGATGACGATATTGAGGTCGGCGGTGCCGCCCAGGCCCAGGAAGCCGATGGTGCCGGAGTAGATGCCTCGGGCCTCGGATTCGAGGGTGTCGATGATTTCGAGGGTGCGGAGTTTGGGGGCGCCGGTCATGGAGCCGCCCGGAAAACAGGCTCGGAGGCAGTCGATTACGGAAAGGCTGGGGCGCAGGGTGCCTCGGATGGTGGAGACCAGCTGGTGCAGGGTGGTGTAGGTTTCGACGGCCATCAGGTGGGGGACGTGGACGGAACCGATTTCGCAGACGCGGCCGAGGTCGTTGCGGAGCAGATCGACGATCATGAGGTTCTCGGCGCGGGTTTTGGGATTGCGGGCCAATTCGGCTGCGAGGGCGGCGTCTTCGGCAGGGGTGTGGCCGCGCGGTGCGGTGCCCTTGATGGGTTTCGTTTCGACGGTGCGGTGGCGGTCCACCTTGAGGAAGCGCTCGGGGGAAGAGCACGCCACCTCGAGGTCGGCGAAGCGGAGGAAGGCGGCGTAGGGGGCCGGGTTGCTACGGCGCAGGGTGCGATAGACGGTGAGGCCGTCGGCGTCGCCCGGGGGATAGGCGCTGTCGGTGATGCAGATTTCGTAGGACTCGCCCGCCAGCAGCTGCTCCCGGCAGGCGGCGACATCGGCGAGATAGCGGTCGCGGCCTCGGGTCAGGAAGGGCGCGACGGTCGCCTCGTCCATGTGCAATTCGAGGGGAGCCGGATTCTCCCAGGTCGGAAGGGTTTCCACGATCGCGCGGGTGGCGGTGAGCCAATCCTGGGCGGCGGCAGTGGATTCCGGTTCGGACAAGGCGAGCAGGTGGGTGCGGCCCGCCTCGTGGTCCACCACGATCAGGCGGTCGGCGAAGATCCACTGCGCGTCGGGGGTGGGGGCGCGGTGCACCGCCTGCGCGCCGCAGTCGGCCTTCATCTCGTAGCCGAGGTAGCCGACGTAGCCGCCCGCGAAATCGAAAGGCACCTCCGGGAAGTCGATCTCGCGGCGGCGTAGCTCGCCGGATAGGTAGTCGAGGATCCCGCCCGGCACGCTGCGGTGACCGGCCGCGGATTCGATGTCGACGTGGCCGCTGCCGACCCGGTAGCGCACCACCTCGGCCAGCGGGCCGGAGACGTCGCCGAGGAAGGAGAAGCGATCCAGGCCGGGCTCCACGTGCTCGCTGTCGAGCCAGAAGGCATGCGGGGAAGTCGAATACAGGGCATCGAATACGGCCTCGGCGTCGACCGCGCGGTCGATCACCGTCTGCTCGACGCGGTAGCGGATCGGCTCGGTGATCGCGGGCGGAATCGAGATCGGCTCGGGTACCACGACCCGTCCGGTCGCTCGCGAAACACCTTGACGTCGTTGATATTCGGCCGTTAGCTCGGCGAAGTTCCGCAGCAGCAGCTCACCGTGCTCGCTGGAAATCGACTCCGGATGGAACTGCACCCCCCATTGCGGCCGACTCCGATGCCGCACCCCCATGATCACCCCGTCCGGCGCGGTCGCGGTCACCTCCAACTCCTCCGGCAGCGGCCGCCCCGCGCACAGCGAGTGATACCGCACCGCCGAGAAGTCCTGCGGCACACCGGCGAACAGCTCCCGCCCGTCATGCGTGATCCGATCCGGATACCCGTGCCGGGCGCGCGGCGCGGCCACCACGCTCCCGCCCGCCGCGAGCACGATCCCCTGATGCCCCAGGCACACACCCAGCAACGGCAACTCCGCCCGCGCGATCAATTCCGCCGAGATCCCGAAGTCGCGGGAAATATCGGGCCGTCCGGGCCCTGGGGAGATGACGATGTTGTCGAATCCGTCGAGCCCCAAATCCTCGAGCGACCCCACCTCGTCATTGCGCACGACCACGGGCTCGCTCCCGTTCACCTGGCTGAGCAGCTGATACAGGTTGTAGGTGAACGAGTCGTAGTTGTCGATCAACAGGGTGCGCATTTGCTCGGCAACATTACGCCTGCGCCCCCGGAACACCGCGCCGCGACCTGGGTGAACGAGGCCCGCGCCACTACTGCGGGCGGACGCCTTCAGTTTCCCGTGCGGCCTACGGCACAATGGGCGGCATGTCTGTAGCGCAGCCGGTCGAAGTGGATCGTGACGTCGTCGATTTCGCCATTGTCGGCAAATGGATGGAAGAGCAGGGCTTGCCCGGCGGGGAGTTCGAGGAGGTGCGCCCGCTCGGCGGCGGCACCCAGAACATCATGCTGCGCTTCTCCCGCGGCGGCCGCGACTACGTGCTGCGGCGCGGGCCCAAGCATCTGCGTTCGGCCAGCAACACCGTCATCCAGCGCGAATCCCGCATCCTCGGCGCGCTCGGCGACACCGAGATCCGCGCACCCAAGGTGATCGCGGCCTGCCCGGACGAATCCGTGCTCGGCGCGTCCTTCTATCTGATGGAGCCCATCACCGGCTTCAACCCGCAGAATGAACTCCCCGAGCTGCACGCCTCCGACCCGGAAGTGCGTCGCCGGATGGGACTCTCGGCCGTCGAGGCCATCGCCCGCCTCGGCTCCCTCGACCACGAGGCGCTGGGCCTGGCCGACTACGGCAAGCCGGAGGGCTTCCTGGAACGCCAGGTCCCGCGCTGGCTCAAGGAACTCGACTCCTACAGCGTCAACGAGGGCTATCCGGGCCCGGAGATCCCGGGCGTGGAGCAGGTCGGCGAATGGCTCGACCGCAACCGGCCGACCACCGCGAAACCCGGCATTCTGCACGGCGACTGCCACCTGGCCAACATGATGTTCTCCTTCGACGGCCCCGAGGTGGTGGCCATGGTCGACTGGGAGATGTCCACCATCGGCGATCCGATGCTGGATCTGGGCTGGCAGATCGCCACCCGCCCCGAGCCCGGCACCACCGGCGCGGCGCTGGTCGGCTCGCTCGGCGCGGTGGGCGGCCTGCCCACCATCGAGGAGATGGTCGCCCACTACGGGCGGTTCTCGGAGCGCGACCTGAGCCACGTCACCTGGTACAGCGTGCTGGCCTGCTTCAAGCTGGGCATCGTGCTGGAGGGCACGCACGCGCGGGCCTTCGCGGGCAAGGCCCCCAAGCAGGTCGGCGATTTCCTGCACGCCATCACCCTGGAGCTGTTCGAGAAGGCGCACCGCTGGATGGAGTGACAGCAAACGTGTCGCCATCTTGACGGCGGTTGGCAGAATATATGTGGCAGATAAATTAACGCCAACGTATGTTATCTGCCATGCCGATCGTTCCTGATGCCAAAGACTGGACCTGGGTGCTCGAACGCGCCTGCGCCGACTGCGGATTCGACCCCGACGCCACCGCCTTCGAGGCCGTGCCGGGGTTGACCCGCGACAGCGCGGCCCGCTTGGCCGCCGCTTTGGAACGGCCGGACGCGACCCAGCGTCCCGACGACTCGACGTGGTCGACCCTGGAGTACGCCGCCCACGTCCGCGACGTGTGCCTGATCTTCGGCCACCGGCTCGACATCGCCCGCACCGGCGGCGCCCGGCCCGGCCCCGTGATCGGCGGCTACGACACCACGGTCACGGTGGGGGACAACGGGATTCCCATGTTCGCCAACTGGGACCAGGACACGACGGCGGTGGCCGAGAACTACGCCGCCGCCGAAACCGCCGCGGTCGCCGCCGAACTCGCGGCCGCCGCCGAAACCGTCGCCCGCGCCTTCGAATCCGTGCCCGAGGACGAGCGCGACAAGGCGGCGCTGCGCAGCAACGGTTCCGCGTTCACCATCGACTCGATGGCCCGCTACTTCATCCACGACCTCGTGCACCACGTACACGACGTCCGCGGATAACCCCGGTCAACTACAGCGCAGCAGGGCCTCGCGCAGATTCCGGGAGCGGACATCGTCGAGGACCGCCATGCCCAGGCGGTTCATCACGTAGCCGAAGCCGAGACCCGTTGCCGGATCGGCGAATCCGAACGAGCCGCCGTAGCCGGTGGTGCCGTAGGCGCGCTTGTCGGAGCCGAACCGGAAACTGCCCCGGGACTTGCGGAAGCCCAGGTGGTAGCGGCTCGGGGTGAGCAGCACCAGATCCTCGGCGGGCACATCGTCGGCGGTGTCGCCGATCGCCAAGCGGTCCAGCACCTCCCGGTCGATGGGCAGCTCGCCGGTCTGCTTGGCGGCCGCGCCGTACACCCGGGCCAGTGCCCGGGCGGTGCCGACGCCGCCGGCGGCCGGACTCTCCACCGAGAGGAATTCGCGCCGGGTCGCCCGGGCGGGCGCGCCGACCTGCGGGCTGTTCAACGCCCGGAACGACAGTCCCCGCTTGCTGTAGAGCTGAATCCCGATGCGCACGGGGAGGTCTCGCTCGTAGCGCAGGATGTCGATGCCCTGGGTCGAGGCCAGTGTCGCCACCCGGTCCAGTGAAATCTCTTCCGGAAGGCCGATATAGAACTCCGCGCCCAGCGGGTCGGCGATGTCCTCGGCGAAGATCCGGCCCAGCGTCCGATGCTGCGGATCCACCCGCCGCAACAGCTCACCCTGATACAGCCCGGCCGTGATCGGGTGATAGCCGTGCCGGGTTCCCGGCCGCCACAACGGTTTCTGCTCGGCGAGCACGGCCGCCATGTGATCCAGATCGGCCATATCGCTGAGCCGGAACGGCCGGTCCAGCGCCGCCAGCCCGGCCTGATGGTCGAGCAGCTGCCGCACGGTGATCGTTTCCTTGCCGTGCGCGGCGAACTCCGGCCAGTGCAGCGCCACCGGATCCTCGTAGGCGAGCAGACCCCGCGACACCGCCGAGGCCACCGCGAACGCGGTCATCCCCTTGGTCGAGGACCACACCGGGGCCATGGTGTCGCGCTCCCACTCCACCCGCCGCTTGCGATCCTTGTGCCCCGCCCACAGATCCACCACCGGCCGGTCCCCGTCGAATACGGCCACCGCCGCACCGATCTCGCCGTGCCGGGTGAAATTGCGGCGGAACGCGTCGGCGACCGGGCCGAAGCCCGGTTCCACCTCGCCGTGGATCGTGACCTGCTCACTCATGATGTGACCGATCGTAACCGGTACCGGCCGCCGGGCGGGGCCCCTGTTTCCCCAGCGCACAACTGCGACGCCAGCGCATAACTGATGCCCCCGCGAATAGCCGTGACACGAGACCCTGATGGATGGAATGCGCCTCTGAGCAGGTAGCGTGGCCGTACATGCCCGGAATCCAGCGGATTACCTCCACATTGCTGCGGACCAAACCCGTCGAACAGCTCACCTCCGACGGCGAGCACAGCGCACTGCGCCGCAGCATGGGCCTGATTCCACTGATCTCGCTGTCGGTCGGCGCGACCCTGGGCACCGGCATCTTCGTCGTCCTCGGCGAGGCCGCGCCGCTGGCCGGACCCGCCGTGGTCGTCTCCTTCGTGATCGCCGCACTGGCCGCGCTGTTCTCGGCGCTGTCGTATGCCGAACTCGCCAGTGCCGTGCCGGTGTCCGGATCGGCCTACTCCTATACCTATGCGACGCTGGGCGAGATCGTGGCCTGGGTTTGCGGCTGGTGCCTGCTGCTCGAGTACGGCGTCTCGGTGGCGGCGGTGGCCGTCGGCTGGGGCGCGTACCTCAACGAATTCCTCGGATCGACCGTCGGCTGGCGGATTCCGGATGTGCTGGCGCAGCCGCCCGGCGACGGCGGGGTGTTCAATCTGCCCGCGTTCATCGTCGTAGTGCTCGCGACCGTGGTGCTGCTGGGCGGGATTCGCGAGAGTTCGCGGGTCACCACCATCACCACCATGATCAAGATCGCGGTGCTGATCTTCTTCGTGTGCGTCGCGGTCACCGCGTTCACCTCCTCGAACCTGCACCCCTTCTCGCCCTACGGCGTCTCCGGCATCGGCGCGGCCGCGTCCATGGTGTTCTTCTCCTTCATCGGCTTCGACGCCGCCTCCACCGCGGGCGAGGAGGCCAAGAACCCGCAGCGAGATCTGCCGCGCGCCATCATCATTTCGCTCGGCATCGTGACGCTGATGTACGTGCTGGTGGCGCTCACCGCGGTCGGTGCGGTCGGGGTGGACGACGTGAGCAGCTCGGGTGCGTCGCTGGCCACCGTGCTGGAACAGGTCACCGGGCGCGGGTGGCCCGCCACCATCCTCGCGGGCGGCGCGGTCATCGCCATCGCCTCGGTCGTGCTGACCGTGCTGTACGGGCAGACCCGCATCCTGGTCGCCATGTCGCGCGACGGGCTCATGCCCAAGGTGCTCTCCCGGGTCGGGCAGAAGCGGGTGCCGACGGTCAACACCCTGATCGTCGGCGGCGTGGTGGCCGTGCTCTCGGCGCTGGTGCCGCTCGGAGAACTGGTGAACGCCACCAATATCGGCACGCTGGTGTCGTTCGCGCTGGTGAACATCGGCGTGCTGGTGCTGCGCCGCACCAAGCCCGAGCTGCCGCGCTCGTTCCGGACGCTGGTGCCGCTGGTGCCTGTGTGCGGCGTGCTCATGTGCGTGTGGCTGCTCATCCACCTGCCGGGCGTGACCTGGCTGGCGTTCACGCTGTGGTCGGCGGTCGGGCTGGTCGTGTACTTCGGCTACGGCCGCCGTCGCTCGGCGCTGAACCGGGCCGCGGCCGTCGAAGTGGCTGCGCCGGAAGTGCATTCGTAGCCCGCCGACCCCGGTACCGGGTGGTTTGCCCGGGCTCGTAGGCTCGATGGCGTGCGAGCGCTGGAACAGATTCGACAGTGGCCGGTCCGGAACGCGGCGGCGGGTGTCGTCGTGCGCGGCAAGGGCACGGTGGACACCGAGGGCGACACCGCGAAGGTCTTTCCCCTCGCCTCGGTGACCAAACCGCTTGTGGCGTACGGGGTTCTGGTCGCGGTCGAAGAGGGCGCGATCGAGCTCGACCAGCCCGCCGGGCCACCCGGATCCACCGTGCGGCACCTGCTGGCGCACACCTCCGGAATGGCATTCGACACCACCGACGTGCTGGCCAAGCCGGGCGCCAAGCGCATCTACTCCAGCGCCGGGTTCGAGGTGCTCGCGGATTTCGTTGCGGCACAGACCGGTATCCCGTTCGACCAGTACCTGCGCGAGGCCGTCTTCGAGCCGCTGGGCATGAGCTCCTCCGCGCTGGTCGGTCCCGCCGGGCATGCCGGTCGCTCCTCGGTCGCAGATCTGCTGCGGTTCGCCGGGGAATTGCTGGAACCGGTGGTCGTGAGTGCTGAATTGGTTTCCGAAGCAAGCACAGTGCAATTTCCGGATCGCAATGGCGTGCTGCCCGGATACGGCTCGCAGCGACCCAACGACTGGGGGCTGGGATTCGAAATTCGCGACCACAAGATTCCGCACTGGACCGGCAGCACGAACTCGCCGCGGACTTTCGGGCACTTCGGGCAGTCCGGAACATTCCTCTGGGTCGATCCGGACGTCGGCATGGCGTGTCTCTCGCTGGCGGACGAAAATTTCGGTGATTGGGCCCGTGTGGCCTGGCCGCCCCTCAGCGATGCCGTGATCGCGGAGTTTGGGTAGTCCTCGACACGGGCATTAAGTAACACACGCAACACCGGGCACTCCAGTAAACTCGGGCAACGCCGAGCTCGAGCAGGGGCCGTTGGGGAAGACGTCCCTCGTCGAGCCGGAGGTGTCAGTGGTGCACGCGTCTAGTCAGTTCGCGGAAGCGACGTCTGGGGTCGTCTATATCCATTCGTCGCCGGCGGCGCTGTGCCCGCACATCGAATGGGCGCTGACCTCCACGCTCAAGGCTCCCGCGAAACTCCGCTGGACGGCACAGCCCGCAGACCCCGGACAGCTGCGCGCCACCACCGATTGGTACGGCCCGGTCGGTACCGGAGGCAGATTAGCCAGAGCATTGCGAGATTGGCCGGTGCTCTATTTCGAGGTGACCGAGGATCCCAGTGAGGGCGTGGACGGCGAGCGCTTCTCCTTCGTCCCCGGCCTCGGCCTCTGGAACGGTGCGACCGGCGCCAGCGGCGACATCATGGTCGGTGAGAACCGCCTGCGCGCCATCGTCGCCCAGGCCCGCGCCCACGGCCGCAACTCCGCCGCCGAGATCGCCGCCGAGATCGACCGCGCCCTCGGCACCGCCTGGGACGACATCCTCGACCCGTACCGCCTCGGCGGCGACGGCGCCGAAGTCACCTGGCTGCGCCGCGACGTCGGCTGACCTGGCACTGCCACGCCAATCGCGCGTGCCTACCTTCGCGATCGCGGCGAACCGGGCAGAATGCCCAGGGGAGGGGCAGCCGACGAGGAGGCTTTTCGTGCGGACCACAGCGATCGCGGGCGCGGCCCTGGCCCTGACAACGGCCTTCGCCCTCACCGCCTGCAACGACTCCACCAAAACCGCCGACGCCCCGCCCGCCGCCACC
>NZ_BAAFGR010000234.1:0-8952 GCF_041154655.1 Nocardia sp. JMUB6875 | reverse complement strand
TCCCCCAACAGCAAATTCAGCCGAGCCTTCGGCGACCGCTCCAGCACCGCGGCACTGACCCGCCGCAACGCCTCCCCCGGCTCGATACCAACCGTCTCGGAATCGACTCCGGCCGAGGCCGTGGACCATCCCCAGGCCCGAACCTCCGGTGCCGCACCCGAAGTCGAGGTGACGCTCACCGTGGAACCGAAGGCCACGGCCGAACTCGCCGATCGGGTGCCGGACTCGGAGTTCGCGGGGTTGCCTTCGAGCAAGCCCCGCAGAATTACCCAGAGTGCGGCCGAATCGGTGAGCGATTCGGCGTCGAGCAGCGAGGGTGAACCGAACTCCTCCGCCACCTCTGCGAGGACCCGCCGCCAGTCGGGTATCGCGCCGTTGTGGCTGAAGGCCCAGCGGCCGTGGGTGAATGGGGCGCAGGCGGCCCGTTCCACCGGCATGCCCACTGTGGCGGAACGGATTGCGGCCAGTACCGCGGTTGAGCGGATCTGGGGTAGGACCTCGTCTACCGCGGGATCGGTCCAGATCGGAGCCGCGTTGCGGTACCTGCTGACTACCAAAGCTCCTGCGGCAGAGCCGGTATCAGCCGGAGCAGCGGTCGCCCCGGCAGCGACCGGTCCGGGCCCACTGGTCGATTCCGGGCCGGTGCGCCCGCCGATGCCCGCCGAGTCACCACCGGCAGCGTCGGCTGCGGCGCGGAGGTCCGGGGATGCGCCGCCGTGCCAGATGACGCCGGGTCCGTGGTCCGGGGTGGCGGCGTCGGGGTGGTGCCACCAGGCGACGCCGAAGCCGTCGGCGTTGATGGTGCCGCCGCCCCGCATTTCGCGAGGGGCCCAGGATTGGGTGCGGAGGGAATGCGGGCCGTGGGTCAGCAAGGTTCCTACCGGGGTTGGCGGGCCCAGGTAGGCGAGGTGGCGGCACATCAGTGCTCGCCGGGGGTCAGGTCTCTGGCCAGGCGGAAGCCGGAGAAGATTTGGCGGCGGATGGGGTGGTCCCAGTTGCGGAAGGTGCCCCGGGAGGCGACCTGGTCGGCGCCGAAGGAGCCGCCGCGCAGGACCTTGTAGTCGCCGCCGAAGAAGACTTCCGAGTATTCGCGGTAGGGGAAGAACCGGAAGCCGGGGTACGGGTCGAAGCCCGAGGACGTCCACTCCCAGACGTCGCCGATCAACTGGTGCACACCGCTCGGGGAGGCACCGGCGGGGTACGCCCCGACGTCGGCCGGTTCCAGATGGTGCTGGCCGAGATTGGCGAGGGACTCGGTGGGATCGAGGTCGCCCCAGGGGAATCGGCGAGTGCGGCCGGTGGCCGGATCGAAGCGGGCCGCCTTCTCCCATTCGGCCTCGGTGGGCAGGCGTTTGCCCGCCCAGTTGGCGTACGCCTCGGCCTCGAACCAGCAGACGTGCACCACCGGCTGCTGCGCGCGCAGCGGCTGCATGGTGCCGAAAACCCTTCGCCACCAACGGCCGCCACCGTCCTGCTCCCAGAACTGGGGTGCGGTCAGCCCGGCCTCGATGCGATGCGCCCAGCCGCGCTCGGACCACAGTTCGGGCCGCTCGTATCCACCGTCGTCCGCGAAGGCCAGGTACTGCTCGTTGGTGATGGGAGCGGCGTCGATGGCGAAACCGTCGACGTGCACTGGATGCGCGGGACGCTCGTTGTCCAAGGCCCACGGGTCGGTATCCGTGCCCATCATGAATTCCCCTGCGGGAATGACGACTTCACCGGTCACGCGCACCCGCGCGGGCGGCGTCGGCGGCGCGGACAGCACCGCGTCCCCGGTGCGCAGCTGATGGGTGGCCAGCATGGTCTCATCGTGCTGCTGCTCGTGCTGAGCGATCATGCCGAAGGCGAACCCGCCGTCGACCAGCTCGTTGCCGCGTAATGGACTGTGCTCCAGCACATCCCACACCTTGTCCCGCACGGTCCCGACATACGCGCGGGCCTGTGTCGGATCCAGCAGCGGCAGCGCGGGCCGATCGGCCCGGGCATGTTTGAAGGCGTCGTAGAGGTGGTCGATGTCCTCGCGCACCGCCTCCCGCCCGCCGACATCGCGCACCAGCCACAGTTCTTCCTGATTGCCGATGTGCGCGAGATCCCAGACCAGCGGGCTCATGATCCGCGAGTGCTGGGCGACCAGTTCGGCCTCGTCGAGGCATTCGGTCAAACCGATGGTCCGCCGCCGGGCCCGTTCCAGGGTCTCGGCGATCTGCCCCCGCAGCCGCTCGGTCTCCGCCCGGTCGGTGCCGGGCACGTGCTGAATTGTCATGAGAGAACTCCCGATTCGTATTCGCCCATCGCGGGCGGCAGTCCGCTGCGACATCGCTCGGCGGCGGCGCCCAACTGCTGCGCGGCTTCCCCGGTAGCGGCATGTGCTGTGGCCAGCTCGAGCAACGCGACGGCGGTGGCGCGCAATTCCGGATCGGCCAGACCGCACCGCGCGGCCTCGGACCAGAGATCCGCGGTCGAGGCGGCCAAACCCGTTGCCTCCGCGACCGTTTCGGGGCTGGACAGCAGTGCGTCGAAGGCATACACCGGTACCGACCACCCGTCACCCGGCTGCGCGTCGAGATAGCGCACCTCGAGATGCCCGGACGCGCGGACCGGCGGGAAGACCGTGGTCAGGTGGTAATCCAGATCTTCTCGCGAGGGCCGCCGCCCGATCTCCTCGTCCAGCGCCCCGCACAGCCAATCCGCGAAGGTCGCCCCGGCCGGAGCCGTCCAATCCTCGCCGTCGCACCGCACGCACAGCAGCGGCACGTCCAGCATCCAGCGCGCGTACCCGGCGATGGGATCGGCCCAGTCGTGCACGGGCGGCCGAGTCCGCAGCTGGTCGAGCCGCTGCCAGGCCCGCATGCGCTGGGACGCCCAGGCGCCGGGCGGGGCGGAATGCAGGTCCGGTGAACAGGCGAACGCGGCCAGCAGGGCGGGCCCCATGGCGTACAGCACCCGCCACCGGGCCGCGATCTCGGCGGGATTCGCGCCCGCGTCGACGCTGACCTGGGTGGCGGCGGTATTGCACATCATGAGCGCCCCGAACGGCCCGATACCGGCGAAGGATCGCTCCATGGCCCGGTAGCGCGGCAGGGTCAGCACACGCAGCGGCCGCCGGCTCGCGTCGGCGGCGGCGGAAAGGGTTCGGATATCGCGGGATTCGAGCAGCTCCCGCAGGCGGATCGTGTCTGCCCGCAAGCGCTCGCACAGTTCGGCGGCGGTGCCGAACGGGGCACTGGACAGTTCGATCTGACCGCCGGGTTCGAGGGTGACCCGGCTGCCTCCCGGCAACGGAACGGCCGGGGAATCGGGGGAAATGGACCGCGGCGCATACGGTCCGAGGGCGTCCGCGAAGACCCTCGGGTCGGGACGCGAATTCGTTGCCGAAAGTTCACCTTGCGTGGTGAGCCACTCCAGTTCGGCACCGATGAGCAGCGGTGGGCCCTGTTTGAAACACACTTTCCCGATGTAAGCCTCGGCGGCGGCGCGTGAGGAGAACTCGCCGCCCGGCTCGGTTTCGGTCAGGCCATTTCGCAGCACATCGGTGGGTGACGCCGTGACAGCCATTGCCAACCTCCGTCTGATGCGGTCGCCACACGGGGGTCCGGCAGCGACCAAACCAGAGTAGCGAGGGACTGTGACAAGAAATCTGACGAAATGAAGAACACCGCAACCGATATGGTCGTTCCCATGCTGGAAATCGCGCGGTTGCGGGCCGACACGCCAGGTTGTGAAAATCTTGTATTTCTCGATAGTGCTGGTTCCTCGCTGCCACCCCGGGTCGTCGTCGACACCACCATCGAGCACCTGCGCCGCGAGGCGGAGATCGGTGGCTATCGCGCGGCGAACGAGCGCATCGACGATCTGCACGGCGTCAAGACGGCCGTCGCCGAACTGCTGAACGCCGACCCGGCCGCCATCGCCATGAGCGACAGCGCCAGCCGCTCGTGGAGCGATTTCTTCTATTCGGTCCCGCTCGCGCCCGGCGACCGCGTGCTCATCTCCGGCGCCGACTACGCCAGCAATGCCATCGCCGCCCTGCAGCGCGCCCGGCAGACCGGCGCGACCGTGGAGGCAATTCCCAGCGACTCCAGCGGCCAGCTCGACCTCGACGCGCTCGACGCCATGCTCGACGAGCGCGTGAAACTGGTGTCGCTGGTTCACGTTCCGACCAATGGCGGACTGGTGAACCCGGTCGCCGAGGCCGCCCGCCGCGCGCACCGGGTGGGCGCGCTGGTGCTGCTGGACGCCTGCCAGTCGGCCGGGCAGCTGCCCCTCGACGTCGCCGAACTCGAGGTGGACGCGCTCTCGGCCACCGGCCGCAAGTGGCTGCGCGGCCCGCGCGGCACCGGCTTCCTCTACGTCCGCCCCGAACTGGCCCTGAGCCTGGAACCGGGCCGCCTGGACCTGCACAGCGCCGAGTGGACCGCCCCCGACGACTACGTGCTCGCCCCCGACGCCAGCCGCTTCGAATTCTGGGAGCACAGCGTGGCCGCCCGCCTCGGCCTGGGCGCGGCCGTGCGCTATCTCCTCGATCTGGGCCCGGCCGCGGTCTACGCGGCCATCGCCGAGCGCGCCGAATACCTGCGCAAGGCATTGCAGGAGATTCCGGGCGTGGATGTGCGCGACCGCGGCACCCAGCACGCGGGCATCGTGTCCTTCACCGTCGACGGTCTGGAACCGGTACAGGTCCGCGATCGGCTGGCCGCCGAGGACATCACGGTGACAGTCAGCTTCCGCGGCTCGACCCTGCTGGATATGTCGGCGCGCGAACTGAACTCGGTGGTGCGGGCCTCCCCGCACTGCTTCGTCAGCTTCGAGGACCTGGATCGCTTCGTGCGGACTGTTCGCACCCTCGGGTAAACGGACATGAACTCCGAAAACGGTTAACAGCCTTCACCGGACGCGGGATATTGGAGGTGCTGGTTACGCGTTTGAGGAGTCGACCGTGAGCCGCTTCACCGAGGAAATGTATGCCACCGCGCGTGTCTCGAAGCGGGGGCTGGTGACCGGGGAACCGTCTGCGCCGGTGCGGCACACGTGGGGTGAGATCCACGAGATCGCGCGCCGGATGGCGGGTGGTCTGGCCGAAGCGGAGATCGGACCGGGTGACGCGGTCGGGGTGCTGGCGGGGATGCCGGTCGATATCGCGCCCGCCTGCCAGGCGGTGTGGATGCGCGGGGCCTCGATCACCATGCTGCATCAGCCCACGCCGCGCACCGATCTCGAGGTGTGGACCCGCGACACCGAAACCGTGCTCGGCATGATCGAGGCGCGGGCGGTGATCCTGGGCGCGCCCTTCGAGATCGCGGAACCGCTGCTGCGCGAACGCGGTATCGCCGTGATCACCCTCGACGCCATGCGCGCGGGCCCACCCGTCGATCCGCTGCCGACCGGCGAGGACGCGATCGCGTTGCAGCAGTTGACCTCCGGCTCCACCGGTTCCCCGAAGGCCGTGCGCATCACCCACGGCAACTTCTACGTCAACGCCTACGCCATGTTCGACCGGGTGAAATTCCAGCTCGACGACGATGTGATGATCAGCTGGCTGCCACTGTTCCACGATATGGGCATGGTCGGATTCCTCAGCGTCCCAATGCAGTTCGGCGCCGAGGTGGTGTGCGTGACGCCCCTGGACTTCCTGACCCGCCCGATCCTGTGGGCCGAGCTCATCTCGAAGTACCGCGGAACCGTCACCGCCGCACCGAACTTCGCCTACTCCCTGCTCGCCCGCCGCCTGCGCAATGCCGCGGACGGCGCCTTCGACCTGAGCAGCGTCCGCTACATGTGGAACGGCGCGGAACCCGTCGACGCCGACACCATGGACGCCCTCGCCGAGGCCGGAAAGCGCTTCGGCCTCAACCCCATGGCCCTCACCCCGGTCTACGGCATGGCCGAGACCACCCTGGCCGTCTCCATTCCCGACCCGGGCCTGGGCCAGGTCATCGACACCGTCGACGCCGACCTGCTGGAAGCCCTCGGCAAGGCCGTCCCCGTCCGCGATCCGGACCACCACCACGGCAATGTCCGCCGCCTCCCCACCCTCGGCTACCTGGTCGACAACCTCGAGGGCCGCGTGGTCGACGCCGACCGCCAACCCCTCCCCGTGCGCAGCGTCGGCGTCATCGAACTCCGTGGCCCCGCAGTAACTTCCGGCTACGTCACCGTCGACGGCTTCCGCCCCGCCCAGGACTCCGAAGGCTGGCTCGACACCGGCGACATCGGCTACTTCACCGAGGACGGCCTGGTAGTGGTCTGCGGCCGCATCAAGGACGTCATCATCATGGCGGGCCGCAACATCTTCCCCACCGACATCGAACGAGCCGCCCTGCGCGTCAACGGCGTTCGCCCCGGCAACGCGGTGGCCGTCCGCCTCGACGCGGGTCAGAAACGCGAAAGCTTCGCGGTGGTAGTCGAATCCAACGACTTCCAGAACCCGCAAGAAGTCCACCGCATAGAACACGACATCGTCCACGCGGTGTTCTCGGAGGTGGGAGTCCGCCCCCGCAGCGTCACCGTCCTGGGCCCCGGCGCACTCCCGAAGACATCCTCCGGAAAGCTGCGCCGCTCGGCGACGGCCACGCACCTGGGCTGAGCGGCCCTGCGGCTCAGTGCAGTTGGTTCTGCGCGGTTTCCAGACCCACGCGCAGCAGTAGCTCGACCGCGTCCGCGGTCTGCTCGACGATCACCGGAACCTCTTTGCGCTCCGGCGCGGAGAAGGGCTTCAGCACGTAATCCGCCGGATCCTGGCGGCCCGGTGGGCGGCCGATGCCAAAGCGGACACGCAGATAGTCCTTGGTGGTGAGGGCCTGTGAGATCGAACGCAGCCCGTTGTGCCCGCCCTCGCCGCCGCCGCGCTTGAGGCGCACGGCGCCGAACGGGAGGTCGAGTTCGTCGTGGACGACGATCACCTCGGTGGCGGGGACGGAGAAGAATTTGGCCAGCGCCGCGACGGGCCGCCCGGACAGGTTCATGTAGGTGCGCGGCTTGGCCAGCAGCACCTTGCGCCCGTCCAGGCGGGCCTCGAGCAGATCCGCGCCGGACTTCTTGTGCACGGTGAAACGGCCGCCGACGCGCTCCGCGAGCACATCGGCGACCATGAAACCGACATTGTGCCGGGTGCGCTCGTATTCGGATCCGGGGTTACCCAGTCCGACCACGAGCGCGGGCCCGGCAGTTGCCTCGGTCATCTGGAACCGTTGCGGAAGTAGGGAGTTACTCCGCGGCGGCCTCTTCGGTGGTGGCCTCTTCGGTCTCCTCGGCGGCGGCGGCCGGGGCGGCGATGATGTTGACGATCAGGGCCTCGGGGTCGCCGGCCAGGGTGACACCCTTCGGCAGCGCGATCTGGCCCGCGAGGATCTGGGTGCCGGCCTCGACGCCCTCGATGGAGACCTCGATGGACTCGGGGATGTGCAGGGCCTCGGCCTCGATGGACAGCACGATGGTGTCCTGCTGGACCAGGGTGCCGGAGGCGGCCTCGCCGACCAGGGCGATGCTCACGTCGGCGGTGACCTTCTCGCCACGACGCACGATCAGCAGGTCGGCGTGCTCGATGTAGCGACGGATCGGGTGCACGACGACCGACTTGGTCAGGGCCAGCTGCTTCTTGCCGGCGATGTCCAGGTTGAGGACGGCGTTGGTGCCGTGCTCACGCAGGATGGCGGCGAACGCCTGGGCGTTGACCGACAGGTGCTGCGGCTCCTCGTTGTGGCCGTAGAGCACGGCGGGAACGTTGCCGTCGCGGCGGGTACGGCGGGCGGCGCCCTTACCGAACTCGGTACGTACGGTGGCTTCGAGAAGGTTGGCGTCGGACATGACTGTGTCTACTCCCTACGGCTCGTCCGGGCTGTAATGTCAGCTGGTCGCCAGGCGACTGGGCCGCCCTGGCTGAGTTGGTCTGCTCGTCGGCGAAGATCAACATGGGACGGCCGAATAGGCCGAGCCGCGTCGATCACGGTGGGCAGCTAGGTGCCACACCCTCGCCGAGACAACCTGAAGACTCTAACACGCTGCCGGAAGGCCCCCGCGCCACCCCCTCGGTCGGCGGCCCGGGGCCCGGATCACGCGGCGCCGGAATCGAATTCCCAGCAATTTCGCAGGGCGAGAATTCCCGTTTCCGGTAGCGCGCATTCATTTGAAATGTTAGTCAGTCTGTTCGGCATGCCGAGCGGCTGCCGTCCAAGCAAAAGGAATATCTGATGAAGAACATCCGCCGGTTCGGTCTGAGCGCCGCGGGCATCGCCGCCATCTCCGCCACCGTCGCCCTCACCGCCCCGTTCGCGGCCGCGGACACCTCCAGCAATGGCATGACCGTCGTGGGCAGCGGCTTCGTGACCGGCAACCAGTACACGGTCAACATCATCACCGGCGTGACCGGCGTGACCGCGAACCTGTACGACACCGCCAACGGCAGCACCCAGTCCATCGGCTCGGCCACCTCCTCGGGCACCACCCAGGCCTCGGTGCAGTGGACCCCGACCGTGTCCGGCTCGCATCACCTGTGGGTGGTGCTGACCGGCGGCTCGCAGTCGGTGCCCACCTCGGGCCCGGTGGACGTCACCGTCGCCGACGCCGCGACCTCGACCCCGACGGGGACCGGCAGCGCGAGCACCCTGCTCCCGCTCATCATCAACCTGATCGCCAGCCTGACCGGCGGCAACGGCGCCAGCATAGGCTGATCGCGGCCGCGAGACCCGCCCTGCGGCTCGTCATCGCGGGTCTTGTTTCCGAAGGTGTGAAGCACTACTGTTTCGCATCATTCCCCGCTCTGGGGGAATGGCTTGCACCATAAGGAAATACGCATGAAGAGCATTCGCCGGTACGGCCTCGGGGCCGCGGGAATCGCCGCCATCTCCACCGCCGTCGCCCTCACCGCACCGCTCGCCACCGCGGACACCGTGAGCCAGGGCGGCAGCGTCGAATTCATCACCAACAACGACTGCCCTCCGTCGCCCACCCCCACGC
>NZ_BAAFGR010000233.1:0-9150 GCF_041154655.1 Nocardia sp. JMUB6875 | reverse complement strand
GGGTTGCAGCTGCGCGGGGGCGACCTTGATTCCGGGGCGATCGGGGACTGTGCCGCCCGGCTGATGCCGCGGCGGGCGAACGCCTACCGTGATGCGGCGCGGGAGGTTTCGGAGGAGATCGCACGTATGCCCGCGCCCGCGGAGGTGGTCGGACGGCTGCGGGACGTCGTCGCAGGGGCGTAGGCGGATTCGGTTGTCGGCGCACCGGGGACGGATAAGGCTGGGCACGAGGCGCACCGAGGGGCAGTCGATCCACGAATCGGATCGTGGGGACGGTTATGGTGCATTCGGTGGACAAGATCGGTTGAGATCCGTATTCGAGACGACGATAAGGACTTTTCGATGCGAAGGATCTGTCTCGCTCTCATCGCGGCCATTGCGGTGTCCACGGCCATCGGCGGTGGCGCCGCGGCCGTGCCGGGCACCACGGTCATTGATTCCCCGCCGCGCATCGCGCAGGGATACGTGGTTTACGTCAAGACGATCAACGGAACGCAATACACGATCGACAGTGCCGAGCCCTCGACCACGATCGAGGAGTTCAAGGAGATTCTGGGCGAGAAGATGAAC
Organism: Nocardia sp. JMUB6875; assembly: GCF_041154655.1. Classification (NCBI taxonomy): domain Bacteria; kingdom Bacillati; phylum Actinomycetota; class Actinomycetes; order Mycobacteriales; family Nocardiaceae; genus Nocardia; species Nocardia sp. JMUB6875. Next base: position 8,580 of record NZ_BAAFGR010000233.1, on the reverse strand, counting down.
ACGGCGCCGGATCGACTGCGCCTGATCTTCGCCGGCAAGGAACTCATGGAGGGGCGCACCCTCTCCGATTACAACATTCAGAGTGGCTCCACCCTGCATGTGGTGCTGCGGTAGGCGTACGCGGTCGAGCGCTCCCTAGGAGGGAGGGCCGTGGCACAAATCGGAGCGAAGAGGGCGAAGGTTGTGCGGGCGAATTCTCTTCGGGTTACCCGCAATTCGCGCAAGGCCGGGGCGTGGTCGAGGAGGACGACCAGGATCGCGGCGCCCAGGATTGCCCACCAGACGGCGCGGATGAGGGGGCGCAGCACAGCCGGTGTCGGCACGAAGGCTTGGTGGAGGCGCTGGGTGTGGAAGGGGATGTGGCGTTGTTCGTCGGCGACGATCAAGGCGGCCGTGCGGGTGGTCAGTTCGTCTGCGGTTCCGTCACGGAGGGCTCCGTAATAGGGGACGGCGATTACTTCGGCCACCGACAGGACCATGAGTTCGAGGCGGAGGCCCAGGGCGCGGCGGAGATGGACGAAGGCGGTGTCGGTCCAGTGGGCGGGGATGGTTTCGTGGCCGGCGGATTGGAGAAGATGACGCAGTAGGCGGGCGTGGTTTTGTTCCTCGGCGACGAAGAGGTCGACGGCAGCCGCATAGGTGGGGTCGCCTGCTCTGGCCGCTTTGGCCCTGAGATTCGCGCCGTCGCCGGATTCGCCTACCTGGAAGCGCTGGATGCTGCGAACTATCGCGGGAGACAGGGTCGCGCCGAGGGACCAGTCGGGGTCGCCGGTGCGAAGGCGCGCGACCGCCTTGGCCTCGAATTCGGCTGTCCAGCGGGCGAATGAGTGCGGGTCGGGCACGGGGCCCTCCGATCTGGGTGCGGGGCCGGGGTGAGATCGACTCTAGGAATGGCATGTGGGATTCGGGGGGACGCGGTGTCGAGATTGTGTGGGGACGCGGGAGATGAGCCGAACATCTGGCTGATAGCTGTTTCGCATTTTGCTGCGGGGACGGGGTGGGTCGCGCAAGATCTCCCGTAGTTCCGAACAGCATGGTGGAGGCCGCATGCGAATCCCGATGACCGACTTGGCGAGAGCGATACCGGCCAGAATCGGCATGGGGGTGGTGATCGTGGGGTTGTGCGGTGCGTGCGGTTCGACGACCGGCGGATCCGCGGGACCGGCGGAAACCGTGGCGGCCCAGCAGACGACGGCGGTGCAGGTGACGACGACTCCGAAGGAAACCAAAGCGTCCGGGCTGCCGTCGGCGGCCGACGGCACGAACCTGGATGCCTGCAAGAACGGCAACTGCGAGATCCAGGTCGACGGGCCGACCACGATTCCGATCCCCGGCTACACCCGGCTCGGCGGCCCGGTGAAGATCGGGCAGATCGCGCCCGGGTCGGTGACCGCGACATCGAGCCTGTTCGGATTTCCGGTGTCCGGGACGACCGGGGTCGGCGGCACCATCTCGCTCAACGGGCTCTCGGTGAAGGTGGTTGCCGTTCACGGCAGCTCAGCGGTGCTACGCCTGAGCACCTGACGGGCTTACGCTGGAAACCAAGACCGAGTCGTGGACTTTCGAACCGGATTCGGGGGACGGACGTAGGTCCGCACGAGGTTGGACGAGCGTGCGGAGGCGTGGATGCGGGTGCAGAGAATGACCGCGGACCTGTCGGAGTATCCGGATCTGGTCGTGATATTGCTCGGCATGCGGGTGCGTACGCCGCGGGGAATTCTACGGCTGCTCGGGGTCGGTCCCAAGTTGTACAAGTCGCATCACGATCGCCCGGACGGCCTTTTGTCGCACGAGGATGTGGTGTGGTCGCTGTGGCCGCCGCATTGGGGCGCGCGGCAGTATTGGCGGGATTTGGAGAGCCTCGAACGGTGGACCCGATCCGAACCGCACCGGATCTGGTGGCAGCAGTTCCTGAAGGACTCCGGCGGGACCGGATTCTGGCATGAGGCCTATTTCGCCAGGGGCGGAATCGATTCCGTGTACGACGATATGGCCGCACCCACCGGGCTGGCCCGCTTCGCCCGCACCGTCCCAGCTCGGGGCCGGTTGTTCTCCACCCGGGGGCGGGTGCGCGACCACACTCCGGACACGGAACGACACGCGCCCGAAATCCCGCCCGTGGTAACGGAATCCGCGATTTATGGTAAGACCGATACAGATACCTATTCGGCTATCGATATTCCGGTGAACGGGAACCAACAGTAGGTGAGCGACATTCGACCGCGCGATGAACACTGCGGTTCAAACGTGTGATTCGGTCACAGAACTGTTTCGAAGCGACAACGGCGGGCATAAGTTATCCGCATGCATGTGCTGTTCGTGTGCAGCGGAAATGTTTGCCGATCCGTCATTGCCGAACGTCTGACCCTGGCGGTGGCCGCTGACCACGGACTCGAGGACCTGTCCGCCGAGAGCGCCGGGGTGCGCGCGCTGGTCGGATTCCCGGTGGAACCCCTTGCCGCACAGACGATTGTGGGCCTGGGCGGCAATGCCGACAACTTCAAGGCCCGCCGCCTCAAGGCGGATATGGTGCACCGCGCCGACCTGGTGCTGACCATGACCGACAAGATCCGCGACCAGGTGCGCGATCTCGTGCCCGAGGCGCTCCCCCGCACCTTCACCCTGCTCGAGGCCTACCGCATCGCGAAGGTGAGCGGCGCGCGAACCGTCGTCGGATTGCATGCCGCCCGCGACGATCTCGCCTACGTCGGCCGCGAGAACATCTCCGACCCGGTCGGCCTTTCCCCGCAACAGTATTGCGATGTCGGCGACAAGATCGCCGAAGCCCTGGTCCCGCTGCTGCTGGCGCTGCACGCGCATCAGCATCCGCAGGCCACCCTGCACCCGCGCAGCCCCTCGACCGGCCAGCAGCCGCTGCTGGTGATCGACGGCGGCCGGGCCGAATCGGGCAGACGGGCCGAATACCCCCGGCCGGTCGAATCCCCCAACCGGGCAGGGCAACCGACCCGGCACGCGGCGGAATCCGCCGGATAGCAGGCAAATCCGGCACACTTGTGTCCTGATCTCCCGCGTGTCAATACACCTTGCTGCCGGGTTGGTCCGGTAAGGGATTACACTCTCGCGCGGAACACTTATCCGTTCCGCCGAACGCCACTGCCGGTGGTTCGACACAAGAACAGGACCAAGGACATGCCGAAGCGAATTTCGGATGTTTCGCTCCATGTTTACGTGACACCTCAGACCCTGCACCGGGTCACTCAGACCGTGTGCCGCGTGGTCGACGAATACGTCGCCGATCGAGATATCTTCGCGTGGCGCTTCACCCTGCCGGTGGAGTGCGACGACCCCACCCATACCGTGCTCGAAACCCAGTGGCGGCTGGATCATCCCGGCCGCGAACCGGGCGATCGGCGCACCTACGAGATCGCGCTCAGCCTGGTGGGCGAGGCCCGTCAACTAACCAAGGCGGGCATCGCCAAGCTCGAGCAGCGTCTGGTGCTGGAGCTGTCCGCCGACGAGCCGGTCCCCTACATCGTGCATGCGCTCCAGCGCGAAAACTTCGAACTCGAAGAGAACCGCGAGCTGATCTAGGGCCGAATACGCGAAACGGGCCGTACCCGCGTGGGTACGGCCCGATAGTGCGTATTTCAGTGACCGCGTTACCTCAGCGTCGCGCCGGGAAGTGGCGGATCACGCCTTCCTGCACGGTCGTCGCGAGCAGGTCGCCGTTGCGCGAGTAGAAGTGTCCGCGGGCCAGGCCGCGGGAGCCCGCCGCGACCGGCGACTCGGTGGCGTACAGCGCCCAGTCGTCGAAGCGGAACGGCCGGTGGAACCAGATGGAGTGGTTCACCGTGGCCGCGATGATGCGGTCCCAGCCCCAGGACAGCCCGTGCGTGGTGACGATCGAGTCCAGCACCGTGGTGTCGGACGAATACGCCAGCGCCGCAACGTGAACCAGCGGATCGTCGGGCAGCGCGCCGTCGGTGCGCATCCACACCCGGTTGTACTCGAGGCTCTCGCCCTTGCCCTTGAGGATCCAGGCCGGGTCGTTGGTGTAGCGCATCTCGATGGGATGCGGTGCGTTGATGAACATCTGGAGCTTGTCCTCCATGCCCACGAACGACTCCTCCACGCGCGGAAGGTCTTCCGGGCCGGGGACGTCGGGCAGGGGCGCGCCGTGCTCGAGCCCCTTGCCCCAGTCCTGGAACGCGGCGAGCATGACGAACAGCTCCTGCCCGTCCTGATACGCCGTCACCGTGCGGTTGGCGATGGAGCGCCCGTCCCGGTGCCGATCGACGTGATATTCGATCGGCTGCTTGGGATCTCCGCCGCGCACGAAGTGCGCGTTGATCGCGTGGATCGGACGCTCCGGCCCCACCGTGCGGCCCGCGGCGATGATCGCCTGCGCGACCAGCTGGCCGCCGAACGTGCGGCTCCACACCTTCTCGGGGTGATGTCCGAGAAAGATGTCGGGGCCGTTCTCCTCGAGATCAAGCAGGCGTAGCAGCTCACGTAGATCTTCCGATGAACCGGTCCCCTCGGGGGCCGCGACGACGTCCGAAGACGTCTCGTCCAGCGACGCACTCAAACTAGTGGTCCTCCTCGCCGATGCGATGCACGTGGATCAGGTTGGTGGACCCGACAGTACCCGGCGGCGAGCCGGCCACGATGACCACCAGGTCACCCTTGTTGTACCGGCCGATCGAGAGCAACGCGTTGTCCACCTGGTGGATCATCTCGTCGGTCGTGCCCACCGGAGGAACGATGAAGGTTTCCACGCCCCACGTCAAGGCGAGCTGACTGCGGATCGCGGCCTGCGGGGTGAAGGCGAGCAGCGGCAGCGGGGTGTGCAGGCGGGCCAGGCGGCGCACCGTGTCACCGGACTGTGTGAAGGCAACCAGCGCTTTGGCATTCAGCCGCTCGCCGATGTCGCGGGCGGCGTAGGAGATGACGCCGCGCTTGGTCCGCGGCACGTGGGTCAGCGGCGGAACGCGGGTCGAGGACTCCGATTCCACGGCGTGCACGATGCGGGCCATGGTGCGCACGGCCTCGATCGGGTAGTCGCCGACCGAGGTCTCGCCCGAGAGCATGACCGCGTCCGCGCCGTCGAGCACCGCGTTGGCCACGTCGGAGGCCTCGGCGCGGGTCGGGCGGGAGTTGGTGATCATGGACTCCAGCATCTGGGTGGCCACGATGACCGGCTTGGCGTTCTCGCGCGCCATCTGCACGGCACGCTTCTGCACCAGCGGCACCTGCTCGAGCGGCAGCTCCACGCCGAGGTCGCCGCGGGCGACCATGATGGCGTCGAAGGCCAGCACGATGGCTTCCAGATTGTCGATGGCTTCGGGCTTTTCGAGCTTGCCGATGACCGGCACCCGGCGGCCCACGCGGTCCATGATGTCGTGCACCAGCTCCACATCGGAGGGCGAGCGCACGAAGGACAGCGCGATGAAGTCCACGCCCAGCTTCAGGGCGAATTCCAGGTCGTCGATGTCCTTCTCGGACAGCGCGGGCACGGACACGTCCATGCCGGGCAGCGAGACGCCCTTGTTGTTGGAGACGGGGCCGCCCTCGGTGACCTTGCAGACCACGTCATTGTCTTCGACGCGCAGCACGGTCAGCCCGACCTTGCCGTCGTCCACGAGCAGCCGGTCGCCGGGCTTGGCGTCCTTGGCGAGGTGTTTGTAGGTGGTGGAAACCCGGTCGTGAGTCCCTACGATGTCGTCGACGGTGATTCGGACTTCCTCGCCCGTGTTCCACACGGTCTTGCCGTCACCCTCGAACCGGCCCAGCCGGATCTTGGGGCCCTGCAGGTCGGCGAGGATGCCGACAGCGCGGCCAGCGGCATCGCTGGCGGCGCGCACCTTCTTGTAGTTCTCGGCATGGTCGCTGTGCTCGCCGTGGCTGAAGTTCAGGCGCGCAACGTCCATGCCACTTTCGACGAGCTCACGAATTCGGTCCTCGGATGACACTGCGGGTCCGAGGGTGCACACAATCTTCGTTCGTCGCATCACGCCTTAAACCCTAGACCTGTGACAACCCTCATGCCGAGCCCGGCACACACATATACGGTTCTCGTAAGCAGCCGTTCAGCTAATGCCTGGTCAACGGGCGACATGCCTGGCCAGGCGGGTCTCCAAGCGGGTTTGGCCGAAGCCCAGGATCAGGCATATTACCCAGTAGTAAATAGCGGCAACACCATAGAGCGCGAAGAAGTCGAACGTCGGCGCAGCCGCCATTTGCGCGGTCCTCAGCAACTCCGTCACGAGAATCGTCGACGCGAGCGAGGTGTCCTTCACCAAGGAGATCAGGGTGTTGGACAACGGCGGCACCGCGATGCGCGAGGCCTGCGGCAGAATCACCAGCCGCAGCGCCTGCGCGTAGCTCATGCCGACCGAGTAGGACGCCTCCCATTGGCCGTGTGCGACCGAGAGGATCGCGGCGCGAATGATTTCGGCCGCGTACCCGCCCACATTGAGGCTGAAGGCAATGATCGCCGCCGGAAACGGCTTCAGCACGATATTGAACGCGGGCAGGCCGAAGAAGATGATGAACAGCTGCACCAGCAGCGGCGTGCCGCGAATGATCGAGATGTAGAAGCGCGCGGCCGCCGACAGCGGCCACACGCTCGACATCCGGGCCAGCGCCACGAACAGCGCGATCACAAGCCCGATCACGAAGCTGACGGCCGTCAGCGGCAGCGTCTTGTCGACCGTGGCCTGCAGCATCGGCCACAGGTTGTGCCGGACCAGCGCCCAGGTGGCGTCATCCATTGTCGAAAGGCCCTGTGTCGCTTACTTGCTGACGTCGGTGCCGAAGTACTTCTCGGAGATCTTGGCCAGCGTGCCGTCGGCGCGCAGCTCGTCGAGGGCCTTGTTGATCTGATCGGTCAGCGCCTGCGAGTCCTTGCGGGCGGCGAAGGCCTGCTTGGAGGTCTCACCGGTCTTGCCGACGATCTGGATGGTGCCGGTGCCCTGCTGCTTGGTGTAGGCGTTCACCGCGAGGGTGTCGTTGACGGTGGCGTCGGCGCGGCCGGTCTTGAGCAGCTGCACGGCCTCGACGAAGCCCGGGATGGCCTCGACCTTGCAGCCCGCGGTCTTGGCGACCTCGGCCCAGTTGCTGGTCTCGGACTGGCCGCAGGTCTTGCCGTTCAGGTCGGCGAGGGTGTGGATGCCGTCATTGCCGGTCTTGGTGACGATGACGCCCTCGGAGACGGTGTAGGGCTGGGAGAGCGAATACTTCTCCACGCGTGCGGGTTTGATGGTCACCTGGTTGGCGATGAGGTCCACGCGCTTGGATTCCAGCGCGGCGAACAGCGAGTCCCAGGGGGCGGTGGTGAACTCGACCTTCTTGCCGATCTTGTCGCCGACGGCCTTGATCACGTCGACGTCGTAGCCGGTGAGGCTGCCGTTGTCCTGGTAGGTGAAGGGCGAGTAGTTGCCCTCGGTGCCGACTTTCAGGACGTTCGCGTCGTCCTTGCTGGAGCTGCATGCGACGAGCCCTGCGGCGGCGACTACGGCGAGCATGACGGCGGCGAGCTTACGGCGCACGGAGGTGGACCTCTCCTCGGGCGTGGGTTACCACGCGACAAACAACCGACAAAGGGTACGCCGCGAACCAACCGGTTAGCACGGCAACCATCATGTTGCGCGAAAACCTTGATCCGATCCCGGGCCGATGATATGCGCGAGCGGCCGTCACTCCATCGAGTGACGGCCGCTCGAGACCGAAGTGTCGCGCTGCTGGTCGCGCGGTAACACGTGCGCTAGTCGCGCAGTGGACGCCCCTGCACGTCCGGCACCTTGCCGGTGAGCATGAGGATGCCGTCGATCAGCGCCCAGACGCCGCAACCGCCGCAGGTGACCAGCTGGAGCACACCGATGGTGGTGTAGCCGAGGTAGAACCGGCCGAGGCCGAGGCCGCCCACGAGCAGCTGCAGCAGGCCCGCGGTCAGCTTGCTCTTGTCGGACAACGGAACTCCGAAGGGATCGCGCCCGTACGGCGCTTCCGGATCACCGCCGTAGGGACCGGCCGGGCCCGGCGCGCCGTAGGGCGCGGGCTGCCCGTACGGCTGGGCGGGCTGGCCGAAGGGCTGGGCGGGCTGCCCGTACGGCTGCTGCTCCGGGTAGGGCTGCTGGCCGTAGGGCTGCTGCCCGTACTGCGGGCCGGTGCCGGGCGCGCCGTACTGCGGCCCGTCCTGCGACGGCTGCTTGCCAAATGGGTCGGTCACTCGCGTCCTCCTGAATCGCGGACCGCCCCCCGTCGGAACGGCCCAACCACTGGTGAACCCGCCGCACGGAGTCGCCGCCGGAGATCACGGGCCAATTCTGGCCGGACTCGGCGATTTTCGCCCGGCCAGCCGGTAAAAGATCCATCATCTCCGGCCGGAATCGCCGGATTCGCAGTGGTTATCGCGCAGCGTCACGCAATCGTTGCCGGGCTTCAGGATTCGGCGACGATTCAGGATTCGGTGGTGTCGGCCTTCTTGACGGTGTCCACCTTCTCGGGTTCGGCCTCGGAGGCTTCCGAGCTGTCCGACTTGTCGTCGGCGTCCGATTCGTCCTCGGCCGAGGTGGATTCGGACTCGGCGGCATCGGCCTCCGCCCCCTCCTTCTCCCC
>NZ_BAAFGR010000232.1:0-9159 GCF_041154655.1 Nocardia sp. JMUB6875 | reverse complement strand
ACAACCCCAGTCGCGAACCCGCCACCCCCGCGGCCGCACCCGCCGCCGCCGCCACCCCCGCCGGGGTGGTGACCCCGAGCGCGCCGATCTCGCTGCTGCTCGACGAACCCGGCACCGGGGCACTGGCCGCGGTCACCGACTCCGGCACCACCCTGCAGCTCATCGCCGGTGGCGTCACCCGCCCGATCACCTTGCCCGGCAAGGCCGCCGCGCTCGCGCCCGGTAAGCCCGGGGAGATCCTGGTCGCGGTGCCCGGCAAGATCCTGCGCGTCGACGCCGCCAGCGGCACGATCAGTGAGGTCACCGTCGACGGTGACGTGCGCGCGGTCGCGCTGCGCCCCGACGGCGGGCTCGTCGCCGGCCTGGGCAACGGCAAAGTGCTGCTGCTCGACGCCGACGGCACTGTGCGCCACAGCATTTCGGGCCTGTCCTCGGCCGACGCCATCGACGCGCGCGACGGCGCGGTGGTCGTGCTCGACCGCCGCCAGACCGCGGTCGTCGCCCTCGACGGCGACAGCAAGCTCGGGCTGTCGCTGCGCGCGGGCGACGGGGCCACGAACATGATCGGCGACCACTTCGGCCGCCGCCTCGTCACCGACACCGCCGGGGGCGAACTGCTGGTCTACACCGCCGATCCTTTGGTCCTGCACCAGCGTTTCCCGGTAGGCTCTGCTCCCTACGCACTCGCCTACGATCAGCGGTCCGAGACCGTGTGGGTGACGCTGACAGGCAGCAACGAAGTCGTCGGCTACGACCTGTCGACGGGTATACCGGTAGAGGTGGGGCGCTACCCGACGGTGCGCCAGCCCAACGCGGTGACCATCGACGACCGCACCGGTGACATGTTCGTGGGATCCGCGACCGGCGACGGTCTGCAGCGGATCGGCGCGGACCAGCGGAAGAGAGGGCAGTGATGGCTCGGGCCTCACGATCGGCGCACCAATCGCGCACATTACCGGAAGGCTGGGAGGAATCCAGCGACGAATGGGAATACGTGCCCCTGCGGCTGCCTCCCGGCGTCAGCAGGGTCACCGCCGCCCTCCGGCTGTCCATCCACGCGGAATACAGCGGCTGGGAGCTCTCCCGGGTACGCGCCTACACCGACGGCTCCCGCCGGGTGTTATTGCGCCGCCGCAAGACTCCCCTCCTATCCCCGACACCCGAGGCGGTGATGTAACCCCCTATGTATGAGCGCCTGTACGCCCTGTTGCTGAAGGTGATGTTCCTGCTCGCGCCGGAACGCGTCCACCATCTGGCCTTCGCCGCCATGAAGCTCGCGACCCGGTTCGCCCCGGGCCGCACGCTCACCACCGCGTTGCTCGTCGCCGACGACCCGATCCTGGCAACCCGCGTGTTCGGCGTGGACTTCCCCGCGCCCCTGGGTCTGGCCGCCGGGTTCGACAAGAACGCCGACGGCGTCGACGCCTGGGGACCCCTCGGCTTCGGCTACGCCGAGATCGGCACCGTCACCGCGGCGGCCCAGCCCGGCAACCCCGCCCCCCGGCTGTTCCGCCTGCCCGCGGACCGCGCGCTCATCAACCGCATGGGATTCAACAACTTCGGCGCCGCCGCGGCCGCCGAACACCTCGCGAACCGCCTGCCCGGCGGCGTCCCCATCGGCGCCAACATCGGCAAAACCAAGGTCGTCGAACCCGAGGACGCCGCCGCCGACTACGCCATCTCCGCGAAACTGCTCGGCCCCCTGGCCGACTTCATGGTCGTCAACGTGTCCTCCCCCAACACCCCGGGCCTGCGCGACCTGCAAGCCGTCGAATCCCTGCGCCCCATCCTGCAAGCGGTCCTCGACGAGGTCTCCATCCCGGTCCTGGTCAAAATCGCCCCCGACCTGTCCGACGACGACATCGACGCCGTGGCCGATCTGGCCGTGGAACTGGGCCTGGCCGGCATCGTCGCCACCAACACCACCATCCGCCGCGACGGCCTGAAAACCCCCTCCACCGAGGTGGAACCCCTTGGCGCAGGCGGCCTCTCGGGCCCGCCCGTCGCGGACCGCTCCCTGGAAGTCCTGCGCCGCCTCTACGCCCGCGTCGGCGACAAACTCGTCCTCATCTCCGTGGGCGGCATCGAAACCGCCGACCAGGCCTGGGACCGCATCCTCGCCGGCGCCTCCCTGCTCCAGGGCTACACCGGCTTCATCTACGGCGGCCCGTTGTGGGCCAAACACATCCACCGCGGCCTCGCCACCAAACTCCGCGCCCACGGCTACACCAGCCTCTCCGAAGCCGTAGGCGCCGAACACAAAACCCGCGCCTGATCACAGCGCATCACCGCCGACCGCGCCGCTCACTCGGCCCCCGGGGCCAGCCGAGCGCGCGGTCGGCATCGTATCGGTGCCCGGTCCGACCCCCGGCAGCAACGACTTTCACTCACCCCCACAGGTGACGTGACCGAGCCCCCGCATGGGCAGGTCGACGCGATTCGCCGAAAATCTCGAGCACAATCGGCATCGTTGCCTCGTCATCGTCCCGCGCAGCGGCCCCTCCGTCCAGATGCATCCGCTCGGCCAACCGCTGCGCCAGCAGAATCACCGCCCGATCCACCCCGATCCCCAACCGCGCCGCATGCATCGCCGCCGCAGCATGCGCCCGCTCGTCGTAAACCACCGCCGGATCCGACAACAACTCGTCCAACTCCATCCCCGCCCGAGCCTGCTCCCACGACAACCGCCGCCGAGGCAACCAACTCAACCGCCACTCCCCCTCCCCGTAGCCGGTGACGCGCACCGCGTACTCCGGGCTGAGATCACTTCTCATCTCCCGTGCGGTCATATCGATACTCATGCATTCCTCCCAGGGCTATCGACGCGAACCACGGGATCACCGTTGCGCGCCCAATTCCGCCCGCCGTAGCGTTCGCTGCCGCGGACCCCACCATCCCCTCATCAAGTCTTTTCCCCACATCGCATTCCAACCATCCGGTATTTCATGAGCCTCACGAATTTCTCGAAAACTGTCCGAAAAATCGCATTAGCCCGAAATTCCACGGCCGCCGCCATTTCCACCACCACCGCGTGCCGTTCCACCGCATCGAACACCGCCGCGACTCCCCGCGCTCGCGTCGACGCTGCTGCAAAATCGCCTGCACCTCGCGAACCGTGGTCCCCAACTGTGCCGCCAGTGCCTCCGCCCGGTCGTCGAGCTCGCCTACGCCACTGCATATTTCGGTCAGCTCGATGGCGGCCCGGGCCTCGGCCCGCGTCAACAGCGGCTCATTGCGCCAACTCAACTTCCACGCCGGCTCATCCCGCGCCAGACGCCGCGCCCACTCGGGCGTCTCACTGCTGGTGATCGATCGGCTGCTCTCGTAAATCACGACGGTCTCCTGCGGATGGTGCCGTCGCCGCCCGTGATGCTGTCGTATCGACATCCTCCTGGTGAGAGGAGTCCCTTGTCCGGCAATCGGTTAGGTCGCGGCCCGTGATGGACGCATGCGCGTCGGGTGGTGACGGGTTGTGCGGATGAGGGGATGTTGCGGTCAGGCGACAAGGCCTGTGCGGGTCAGCACCCCGTCGACATCGTGATCGCTTTCGGGTTCGCCACTTGCTATGCGCTTGCCCCGGCGCATGCGCCGGAGAAGATGCACCGCTGCCACCACCAGCACCTCCCGAACCGTTCTGGGGAGGACGATATTTCGCCGCTTCAAGTATGGCATTTGCCGACGACTTTCGGCATTTGCCGTTTCCACAAGGGAATTGACGACTATTCTGTTCGCTAAACCTAGTCGGCGGTATCGTTGGCGGCGAGTTGGTGGCCGATGGGCAAGGATCGCGCACGAGGAAAAGTCGCAGTGGCGACCTCGCAGGATCCCGGAATGGCAGCTGTGCGCAGCATCCTCATTCGCCTGCGCAAACGGTCGGGCCTGAGTTCGATCCGGCTGGGCAGCACGGAGATCGACACCACCGCACTGGTGCAGCTCAGCGTTGTCCGCCGCTATGCACACGCGCTGGGGATCACGCCGCAGGCGGCGGTCCCGGCGGTGATCGCCCTGGCGGCCGGTCAATTGCCCGCTACCCAAAGGCTGATCGCCGATGCGGAGTTGCGTCTGGGGCTCCTGCGCGAAACCATGCCTGCGGGTATCGATCTCGACGAACTCTATGCATCCGATCTCGGTGAGCGCCGCCGGTATGTGACACAGCGGTGGCATGAGCTGCACGAAGCATGGCATGCCAGCTTCATTCCGCCCCCTCCGACGGTTCGGAGCCTGCGCGGAGCTCCCGAAACCGAGGCCTTCACGGCGCTGGCGACGCAGCTGGTGTCCGGTTCGGTCCCGCTGACGCCGCGCAGCGGCATGGTGACCATCGTCGGAGACGCTGTTATCGACGACATCTATGTCGTGGAACAGATTCCGGAGCTGGGCACGTCGGTGTGGGGCGATCACCGCCGCCACCCGGGCGGGAAGGGCTTGAAACGTGCTGTGGCACTGGCGAAGTTCGGGCTCGACGTCAGGCTCATGTCCGCGGTCGGAGACGATGCGGAAGGCCGCTGGATTCAGGACTACCTGGTGGAGAACGATGTCGATACGAGCTTGATCCGCGTGAAGTCGGATGCGCGCACACCGGAGACCGCGGTCCTGATGAACCTCAGCGGGCAATACGCGGCAATCGCGTTCAAGCAGAGTCGCACCTGGCTCGACGAAGAGGATCTGGATCGATTGCCGATCGATCAGGTGATCCGGCAATCCAAGGCGGTGGTACTGACCTTTGAACAATCCGCCGAGGTGGCCGCACAGATCCTGCGTGTGGTCGATGCGTTGAAAACGGGCGTGGATCGGGTAGCGGACCCGCCCTGGCTGATCGTGAATGTCTCGCCCGCACAGGTGCTTCCGATGGCGATCCACCGCTATCTGCGTGCGGTCGACTACCTGATCGGCAGCCAGGCCGAGCTGGAGAATCTATGGCCCGGTGAATCCTTCGAGGAAGCGATCACACGGATCCTCTGCTTCGGGACCGGCGCGGTGTGCCTGCTCGACGGATCGCGGTGCGCCGTCCACCGCAGCCGTCGGGCACCGCTCGAGATTTCGAGATCGCCGTCGGTACTACCGGGTACTGCCGGTGCGGCATCGGCTTTCGCTTCGGCACTGACCTACCGCCTGGTTATGTCCGGTTGCCGGGCGGAGCGTCACGACTTCCTGTGGGCCATGATCGCGATGGAGGCGTCCGGGTCGGTGTTCAACCCCGATGCCGTGCCGTCGATCGAGCGCATCGAAGACCTCATCGCCCGCGATGGCGACGGCCCAGACCACGACGATTCCGACCAATAGCAAATGTTCAGTAATCCGACACTGGCGCTGAACCGAAACGTGCCGGACGGCTGGGCGCTAAACTGCGCCGAGTCCGACGTCGTGGGGCTGTTGCTCGTTCGGTCGGGCGGGTGTCTGTGTGTTCGAAAAGTTCACGTGACTAGGTCAGGGGTTTGCGTGGAGACGCTGGTCGGGGATGTATGTGACGGAGTGCGGCACCGGGAGTCGGTGGAGCCGAAACATCGATTTCTGCGTCGAGGGCAGGGCATCGATCTTCGCGTCGTGCCGGTAGGTCACGATGCATCCTTGGGATACGCGCTAGTTTTTGGCAATCCTAAAGATGACTGCCTGGTGCGCTTGCATTCCCGCTGCCTCTACGGTGACGCCCTGGCCTCGGACGACTGTGACTGCGGCCCCGAATTGCGGATCGCCTTGGACCAGATCCAGTTCGAAGGCTGTGGGGTCCTCGTCTACCTCGAACAGGAGGGGCGTGGAGCCGGTCTAGTCGACAAGGCTCGGGGTTACCGGATCAGCCAACAGTACGGTAAGGATAGCTTTGACAGTTATCGGATGATGGGGCTCGAGCCCGACACTCGCAGTTACACCGACGCTGCGCTCATCCTGCTGGCGCTCGGGTTGACCTCGGTTCGTCTGCTGACGAACAACCCGGACAAGGTGCGCGTGCTGCGCGAGGAGGGCCTGACGGTCACCATGGTGTCGCTGCACGTCGATCCGCCCAACACCTCGGTGCGCGATTATCTGCGCGCCAAGCGGATTCACCGTGGGCACTACCTGCCGCGATGGTGGTGGATGCATCGGCAGGTCGGCCGCGTACGGCGTGCGTGTATGCCGGTGATTTTCGGGCTCGGCCTTGCGGAACTGGCAAGGTTCCTGCGGCCGCATGCGATTACCGTCTGGGAGTGGCTGGGTCCTCCGGCGCATGTGCTCCCGGGAGCATTCGCCGCCTCCGCGGTCGGTCTGGCCGGCATCATCGGTCTGATTGCCGGACGGTACTTTTCCCCCCGCCGTCGTTTGCTGACCGCGCGCACACGATCTCTCCTTTCGCGTAATCGGTTGCGGTATAACGATCTTCGTTGATCATGACTCCGCCATTTTGCGTACCTCGCCACGGAGCAGCGGAAGGTTCGTCCATAATTGCTTGAGGCGGACTATCTCTGGGGACGCGGTGGAAGACCTTCAGCTGACCGAGCATTCGCTCTCGCGCAAGGGCCGGGAGATGCCGGTGCGGGTGATGGAACTGCGCGACAAACCCGATGGGACGGTCGAGCAGATCGTCGGCCACGTCCTGGTCTTCGGTCATCCAGGCGACGGCTGTCTGGTCCGGATCCACTCGCGGTGTCTCTACGGCGACGCGCTGCAATCCGACGATTGCGACTGCGGGCCAGAACTCGAGCTGGCGATGGATCTGATCCAGGACGAGAACGGCCAGGGTGTGCTGATCTACCTGGAGCAGGAGGGGCGTGGCGCAGGCCTGATCGTGAAGGCGATGGGCCTGCGGACCGGCGAGCAGACCGGCGCGGACACCTTCGACGCGTACCGGATGCTCGGCCATCCAGTTGACTCCCGGTCCTACGATCACGCGGCGGACGCGCTGACCTATCTGGGTCTGCGCTCGGTGCGATTGATGACCAACAATCCCGACAAACTGCAGGCGGTGCAGGACGCTGGACTCGATGTCCAAGCGGTGCCCTTGGCGACCGAGCCTCGCAGCGAGCGCGCCGCGCTCTACATGGAGGCCAAACGGCGAGGCGCCAACCACAGCTACCCGGAACCCTGCGGCAGAACCGCGTCGACAGGTCGCGCACCCACTGTGGATGCGGCCCTGCGGCATGCGAATCGGTAAATTCGGCCACCAGTGTGGCCGGTGTAGCCCGAGACACACACGCGGGGATCTGGCACGATGAGTGAGCCGCGCCACAGCTGGCGCGTGGCCATCGCGGGATCGGGTTGGTCGTTCTCTCGGACGTCGGGGTTCGCGCGGTGGGTGCGCGAGGTGGCGCGGTACAGCGAGAGGCAATCGGGAAAAAGGGTTATGACGACTGACATCGGGTATGCGCACGCATCTGGGAAGACCGTTCACACGATTCCGGAGGCGTTTCAGGAAACGTTGACGCTGCGGCCGGAGCAGGTGGCGTTGCGGACTGTCGGGGGGACACGGCAGATCACCTGGCGTGAGTACGGGCAGCGGGTGCGCGCCATCGCGGCGGGGCTGGCCGGGTTGGGAGTGGGGCCGGGCGACACCGTCGGGATCATGCTGACCAATCGGCCCGAGTTCAATCTGGTCGACACCGCGGCGCTGCACGTGGGGGCGACGCCGTTCTCGATCTACAACACCAGCTCGCCCGAGCAGATCGCGCATCTGTTCACCAATGCCGAGAACAAGCTCGTCATCACCGAACCGGCGTTCCTGGACACCGTGCGCTCGGCCGGTGTCGAGCTGGAACACATTGTGCTGGTGGAAGGTTCGGCCACGGGCACACTGACCCTGGCCGAGGTGGAAGCCGCGCCCAAACAGGACTTCGACTTCGACGCCGCCTGGAAGGCGGTCAAGCCCGAGGATGTCGCGACCCTGATCTACACCTCCGGCACCACCGGCCCCTCCAAGGGCGTGGAGCTGACCCACGCCAATGTCGTCGCCCAGATCGTGGGCCTGGTCGAGGGCCCGCTCACCGTCGGCCTCGACGACCGCTCGGTGTCCTACCTGCCCGCCGCCCACGTCGCCGACCGCATCTCCGGCCACTGCGCCAACCTGTTCACCGGCGTCCAGATGACCTGTGTCCCCGACCCGCGCGAGATCGCCGCCGCCCTGCCCGACGCCCGCCCCACCGCGTTCTTCGGTGTCCCGCGCGTCTGGCAGAAGATCAAGGCCGGCATCGACGCCAAACTCGCCACCGAGGCCAGCCCGGTGAAGAAGGCCCTGGCCGGATGGGCCATCGGCATCGGCGCCCAGGCCGCCCGCGCCGACCTGGCCGGCACCGGCCGCGGCGCGCTGCTCGACGTCCAGCACAAGCTGGCCGACGCACTCGTGTTGAGCAAGCTGCGCCACGCACTCGGCTTCGACGAGCTCAAGGTCGCCGCCTCCGGCGCCGCCGCCATCCCGCCCGAAACCCTGGAATACCTGCTGGGCCTGGGCTTCACCGTCACCGAGGTGTGGGGCATGTCGGAAACCTCCGGCGTCGGCACCTACACCCCGCTGGCCAAGCCCAAGCCGGGCACCGTCGGAGTTCCGTTGAAGGGCCTCGAGATCCGCCTCGGCGAGGACGGTGAACTGCTGGTGCGCGGCGGCATCGTCACCCGCGGCTACCGCAAGATGCCCGACAAGACCGCCGAGGCCATCGACTCCGACGGCTGGCTGCACACCGGCGACGTCGCCACCATCGATGGCGACGGCTACATCAGCATCGTCGACCGCAAGAAGGAACTCATCATCAACGAGGCGGGAAAGAACCTGTCTCCCACCAATATCGAGAACACCGTCAAGGCCGCCTCCTCCCTGGTCGGCCAAGTGGTCGCGATCGGTGACGCCAAACCGTTCATCTCCGCGCTCATCGTCTTGGACCCCGACACCGCCGTGGTCCGCGCCAAGGCCCTGGGCGCCCCCGACGCCGACCTGAAAACCCTGGCCGCGCACCCGGAGATCATCGCCGAGATCAAGGCCGCCGTCGCCATCGCCAACGCCAAACTCTCCCGCGTCGAACAGATCAAACGCTTCACCCTGCTCGACACCGGCTGGGAACCCGGCGGCGACGAACTGACCCCCACCCTCAAACTCAAGCGCAACCCCATCGCCACCAAATACGCCACCGAGATCGCCGCGCTCTACCTGACCCCCGCCCCCGACGGCGTGATCAACATGAGCTGACCCCGCGGCGGCCACCC
>NZ_BAAFGR010000231.1:0-9210 GCF_041154655.1 Nocardia sp. JMUB6875 | reverse complement strand
GGTGGAGAGGGGGTGGCCGGCGGGGAGGACGGCGATCTGGTTTTCGGTGTGGAGGTCTTCGGTGTCGAAACCGGCGATGGTGTCGTAGGGGCGGTGCAGGAGGGCCACGTCGGCGGTTCCATTGCGTAGCAGACGTTCCGGTTCGCCGGGGCCGCAGAGCATCACCTCGACCTCGACGGCGCCCGGTTCGGCGGCGTAGGCGTCGAGTAGCTTGGACAGGAGTTCCCTGGAGGCTCCGGCCTTGACGGCCAGCACCACGCCGGGGCGGTCGGCGGCGGCGCGGCGGGTGCGGCGCTCGGCGGCTTCGACCGCTTCGAGGGCGAGGCGGGCCTCGCGCAGCAGCACCGAACCGGCCTCGGTCAAGGTGATGGCGCGCGAACCACGGTGCAGGAGAACGACTCCGAGCCGCCGTTCCAGCTGCTGGATCGCCCGCGACAGCGGTGGCTGCGCCATCGTGAGTCGTTGCGCCGCCCGCCCGAAGTGCAATTCCTCGGCGACGGCGACGAAGTATCGCAACTCCCGCGTGTCCACCAGGGCATCGTATCGGGCGCTCACCACTATCGATACCCGTGCGGTATCGCCGTTCACCCGATCGGTCTTGGACGCTGCACCGGAAGCCGCAGCAGGATCAGCGGTATGAGCGAACAGACGATCGCGCTGGTGACCGGCGCGAACAAGGGAATCGGATACGAGATCGCCGCGGGCCTGGGCGCGCTCGGCTGGCGAGTCGGGGTGGGCGCGCGCGATCGGGACCGGCGCGACACCGCGGTGGAGAAGCTGCGCGCGGCCGGGATCGACGCGTTCGGCGTGCCGCTCGACGTGACCGACGACGCGAGTGTGGCCGCGGCGGCCGAATTGATCGCCGATCAGGCCGGAGGGCTCGATGTGCTGGTCAACAATGCGGCCATCGTCGGCGGCCATCCGCAGACGCCCACCACGGTCGATCCCGCGATCCTGCGAACTGTCGTGGAAACCAACGTGATCGGGGTCGTCCGGGTCACCAACGCGATGCTGCCGATGCTGCGCGCCTCCTCCGCACCGCGGATCGTCAACATGTCCAGCAGCGTCGGGTCCCTCACTCTGCAGACCACTCCCGGTCTGCCCAGCTCCGAGATCGGTTCCTTCGCAATCACCGCGTACATGGCCTCGAAGACGTTCCTCAACGCCGTCACGATCCAATACGTCAAAGAGCTGAGCGACACCAATATCTTGATCAACAACGGTTGCCCGGGTTTCACCGCCACCGACCTCAACGGTTTTCGCGGTGTCCGCACCCCGGAACAGGGTGCGGCCATCGCGATTCGCCTCGCGACCCTCCCGAACGACGGGCCGACCGGTGGGTTCTTCGACGACGCCGGTGCGGTGGCCTGGTGAGCGCGACGATGTCGAAGGCAGTCAGGTACAACGAATTCGGCGGAGTCGAGGTCCTGCGGATCGAGGAGGTCGACCGCCCTGCCCCCGGGGCCGGGCAGGTCCTCGTGCGGGTGAAGGCGGCAGGCATCAACCCCGGTGAGGCGGCATTGCGCCGGGGCGCGATGATGGACATCTTCCCCTCGACCTTCCCCTCCGGGCAGGGCAGCGATCTCGCCGGAGTCGTCGCCGAGGTCGGCGCCGGAGTCGAGCGATTCTCGGTCGGCGACAAGGTGATCGGGTTCTCCGAGCAGCGGTCCTCTCATGCTGAGCTGGTCCTCGTCGACGTCGACAACCTCACGCCCAAACCGGAGAACGTGCCGTGGGAAGTGGCGGGCAGTCTCTACATCGCGGGCGTGACCGCTTGGGGGGCAGTGCATTCCGTACAACTCGAGAAGGGCGAGACCGTCGTCATCGCGGGAGCAGCCGGAGGGGTCGGCTCGTTCGCCGTTCAGCTCGCGCGACGTGCCGGAGCCACCGTCATCGGCCTGGCGAGCGCGCACAACGACCAGTGGCTGCGCAGCCACGGCGCGATTCCCGTCGCCTACGGTGACGGCGTCGCCGATCGGCTCGCGGCCGCCGCACCGGACGGCATCGACGCCTTCATCGACGCCCACGGCGACGGGTACGTCGAACTGGCCCTCGCCCTCGGCGTCTCGACCGAGCGGATCGACACCCTCATCGATTTCGCGGCAGCCGCGAAGCACGGGGTCAAGACCGAGCCCGGAGCCGACGGCAGGCGGGGCGCGGAGGTACTCGCCGAATTGGCCGCGCTGATCGCCGACGGACACCTCGAGGTCCCGATCGCGAACGTCTACCCGTTGTCCCAGGTCCGCGAGGCCTACACCGAACTCGAACGCCGCCGCACCCACGGCAAAATCGTGCTGAAACCCTAGCTAGTCGAGGTAGCCGACGAGGAGATCGGCGAGCTCGCCGGGGTGGCTCAGCGCGGCGCAATGGCCGCCGGGGATTTCATCCGGGGTGATCCCGAGCCGGTCGTGGGCCAGGCGGCGGAGGAAGGCCGGCGGGAAGAAGTTGTCGTCCTTGCAGACGATGTAGCGGGTCGGGATCGGCGGCCAGGCATGCAGCGGCCATGGGGTTTCGGCGACGACCGGGGATTCGCTGCGGTGCTCGGCTCGGCGGAGGGCTTCCTCGGCGAGGGGTCGGGGGACGCCGTTGTAGAAGCTGATGTAGGGGTCGTCGTTGCCGGTTCGGCCGTCGTCGAGAGCCGCTTGTTCCTTGACCGCTTCGGAGTATCCGGTGTTCGACCACCAGTCGTTCGGGGATTCGCCGGGAGCGGGGATCATTCCGGCGAGCAGGACGAGCAGACGGGTGGGAAGTCGCGTGGCGGCCGCGGTCGCGGTGTAGGCGCCGTAGGAGTGGCCGACGATGACGAGGTCGGATCGGTCGGCGGCGGCCTCGATCAGGACGGAGACGTAGTCGTCGAGGGTGGCCTCGTCATTGCCGGAGGGCAGGTCGGGGGCGATGGTTTCGTGGCCGCGGGCGCGTAGGCGTTCCTCGACGAGGTGCCAGAACCAGCCGATGTCGCCGCCGCCGTGAACGAGCAGGAAGGTCGCCATGACATCGAGCATGCCTCACCGGACCCAGAATTGGGCCGCGTCGGTGAGGTTCCACCAGGAAACGTAGTGGGGATCTTCGGATTCCAGGCGCCAGGATGCTTCGAGGATGTCGAAGAAGGTGGCGTCGCCGGTTTTTCCGGCCCGAGGCTCACCGAGATAGAGCAGGCGGGTGCCGCCCGCGCGGGCGAATTCGGTGAGGGTGGCCGAGGCCATGTGGTCACCCCACCCGGGCGGCCAGCAGAGCAGCAGGGTGTGGCCGCGCCGGCCCGCGTTCTCGGCGGCGTGAGTTGTGTTGGGGCTCACCGGATGCCAGAGCGTGCGCTGGCCGCGGAAGGTGGGGAACGAACGGTTCGGGCAGATGCCGGGCGGCTCGGAGTCGTAGGCGTGGACGGTCAGCCCGGCGCGGGTCAGTTGGGCGGCCCAGTAGCCCCGGCCCGCACCGATTTCGGTAATGGCATGTCCGACAGCGACTTCCGCCATCCAATCGAGGGTGCCGGGCGCGGGAATCGCGTAGGCGTAGGCGGATTGCAGGATCGTCTGTGCGAAGGCGAGTCTCGCGCTGCCCGCGACCCGGCCGCCATTGACGACGCGGCGGCGGGCGAATTCGGAGACCGACGGCCCGACGATGTCCCAGTACGGATTGTCCGACTCACCACCGGTCAGGTAGTGGACGAGCCGCAGATCGAAGGCCGCGTCGGCGCGCTCGTCCCCGGTCCCGGGCAGCCGGGACGCGGTGTCGAGATACTCGGCGACCCTGGGGAATTCGGCGCGCAGGCGTGCCTCGTCGCCGAGCAGGTCGGACAGTTCGTTCCGGCGTTGCGGGGTGAGCACCAGGTCCGTCACCCGAACGATTCTGGGGCTCACCGCCGAATTCCGGCGCGTGTCGAAGGATTTCGGTGTCTAGACGCGTAGACCGTTGATCAACGCCATGACGACGGGTTCGGTCTGCGTCCGGGCCAGCTCGGGGTCCTCGGCATTGGCGATGAACATGGCGGCCTCGCCGAGGGTCGACAGGATCATCAGCGACAGCGGGCGGATCTCGAGATCGTCGCGCAGCACCCCGGCCTGAATCCCCGCCTGCAGACCCGCGACGACCAGACCCAGGCCGTACTTCTCGTCGACCGCACGCCACTCCTGCCAGCCGAGCACCGACGGCGCGTCGATCAAGGTGATGCGCACCCGTTCGGTATCCACGCAGGAGAGCAGAAAGTTGTGCAGACCGGCCTCGAGCATGGCCATGGCGTCGGTGGCCGGCGCCTGGGCCATGGTCGCCCCCACCTCCTGCAGGGTCTCCTGCTGCACCTGCTCGTAGACCGCCCGGAACAGGTCCTTCTTGTCCTTGAACTGGTGATACATCGCGCCGCGGGAGCTGCCCGCCCGCTCCACGATCTCGGGGGTGCCGACCGCCGCGTATCCGCGCTCGGCGAAGAGTTCGCGCGCCGCGGCGATCAGGCTCGCGCGGGTCGACTCGGATCGTTCGGCTTGCTTGGCCATCGGCACCTTTCCGGTCTCGGTGGGTGGATCGTAACGCCAACCCATTGAAAACAGGCAGCCTGTTTGTTAGTTTGAAGACCTCTTCACCGTCTAGGCTCCAAGGGGAGTGATTCAGATGACGAACTCGACCACCTTCGAAACCCGCGCCGGCTGGCGCGATCCCGCCCTCGGCACCCGCCGCGAACTGTCCCTGCCCCAGGGCAGACTCGCCGTATTCGACAGCGGCAGTGGCGATCCCATCGTTTTCGTGCACGGACTGCTGGTCAACGCCAACCTGTGGCGCAAGGTGATTCCCGGGCTGTCCGGCGAATACCGCTGCGTGGCAATCGATCTGCCCTTCGGCTCGCATTCGCTGGCCATGCCCGACGCCGACCTCACCCCGCCCGGCCTGGCCCAGCTGGTCATCGGGGCCATCGAGGAGCTCGGCCTCGGACCGGTCACCCTGGTGGGCAACGACTCCGGTGGCGCGGTCAGCCAGCTGGTCGTCGCCGCCCGCCCGGACCTCGTCTCCCGCCTGGTCCTGACCTCCTGCGACGCCTATGAGAACTTCCCGCCGTCGTTCTTCGACTACATCGGCCTGTCCGCCCGCGTCCCCGGCGCGCTGACCTCACTGGCCATGAGTCTGCGCATTCGCGCGGTGCGCCGGTTGCCCATCGCGTACGGCTGGCTCGCCAAGGGCGCGTTCGAGCCCGCGGTGGGTGATTCGTACGCACTGCCGGTGAGCACCAAGGCGATTCGCGAGGATGTCCGTCGCGCGATCCTCGGCCTCGACAACAAGTACACGCTCGCCGCCGCGAAGACCTACGCCGATTTCAAGCAGCCGGTCCTGCTGGCCTGGTCGGCCGGGGACCGCTTCTTCCCGGAGCGCTATGCCGAACGCCTGGCGGCCGAATTCCCCGACGCCCGCATCGAATGGATCCGCGATTCGCGCACCTTCTCCCCCGAGGATCAGCCCGCGCAACTGACGGCGGCGATCACCGTCTTCCTCGACGCGACCCGCGCCCCGCGATGACGGTGCGGGACCTGCCCGACCTCGCCGGCGTCGAACACCGTTTCCTCGACGTCGGCGGGTTGCGCACCCATGTGGCGCTGGCGGGCGGCGGCGAACCGCTGGTCCTGCTGCACGGCTGGCCACAACACTGGTGGCAGTGGCGGCACCTGATCGGCCCACTGGCGCAACACTTCCGGGTCATCTGCCCCGATCTGCGCGGGCTCGGCTGGACCGACGCCCCGCCGGACGGCTACCGGCCCGCGGGCATGGCCGACGACATCGCGGGCCTGCTCGACACACTGGGGGTCGACCGGTTTCGCGCCATCGGCCACGACTGGGGCGGACTGGCGGGATATCTACTGGCCCTGCGCTTTCCGGAACGCATGCGGCAGTACATCGCGCTCAATACGGCGAGCCCTTTCCTGCGGCCGACACCGAATGTCGTGGTGGGCAGCGCGCGCCTGTGGCACATCGCGGCCAATGCGGCGCCCGTGGCGGGTCCGCTGCTCGCGGCGCGGGCGATTCCGGACTGGGCGCTGCGCCATTGGATTCACCGCTCGGCGGCGCTGACAGCCGAGGATCGGGAGATCTTCCTCGCCCAATTCGACGAACCGGCCCGGGTCCGCGCGACGGTCCGCTACTACCGCAATCTCGTCACCCACGAGATACCGCTGCTGCTCGCGGGACAGTATCGCTGGTCTCGGCTCACGGTGCCGACGCTGGTTCTCACGGGCGATCGGGATCCGATCGTCTCGGTCGAATCCACCCGCGAATTCGGCTCGCTGGCAACCGATGTCAGCGTCGAGGTGCTCGACGATGTCGGACACTTTCCCGCGACCGAACAGCCGGAACTCGTCGCCGCGCGGGCGCTGGAATTCTTCGGCGCTCAGAAGTCGCCGCTGTCGAATCCGTCGAAACCGCCGAAGTCCCCGTAATCGCCGAAGTCCTGGCCGCCGAGATCGGCGCCGGGGTCGATGCCCTGGTCGTAACCGCCTTGGTCGTAGCCGCCCTGGTCACCTTGGTCGTAGCCGTTGTCCGCGGCGTCGAGCCCCGCCTGATAGCCGTCGCCGTAACCGTTTTCGAAGGCGGCGGTGTCGTATCCGACGCCGGACATCCCGCTGAAGAGCGCGTTGAACAGCACCGCGGACCCGACGCCCCAGGCACCGGCGACCAGCGCGGTCTTCCACCACGGCTCGGAGTACCAACCGGCCGGGACCGGACGCCCCGCGACCCGTCCGCCCGGGTAGTAGTTCGGGGTGGCCGGAGACGGCGTGGGCGAGGCCTCGACCCGGCGGCCGTCGAACTCGATCGCACGGTCCTCGGTGACGTGCCCGGCGCTGCGCTGACCGTCGAGTTCGGGAACGGCCGGTCCGGGATCCATGCCCATGGCCGTCCGGGCGGCGCGCACGTAGTAGAGCCCTTCCAGCGCGGTCTCTTTCGCGAGCCGCGCCTGGGCGGGCGTGGTGGCCTGCTCGATCTGCGAGCCCGCGGCGTTGAACCGCTCCCCCGCGTCGGCCAGCGCCTGCTTGGACGCCGGATCGGTGCCCCCGAGGTTGTACACCTGCCCGCCGAGCCGTTCGATCACCCGGCGCGCGTCCGCCTTGGCGTCCTCGAGCTGGGTGTTGGACCGGGAGCGTTGCGCGCGGTTGACCGCGACAACCGCGAGCAGCACAACCACCATGACGATGAGCAGAACCACGACCGTAGCCATGCGCCCAGCCTACGCAGCAAAATTCGCTGAACAGTTGCTACTCGCTGTGAGCGAACGGACTATCCGGTCACAGCGCGCACCCGGCTATCCGGCCACAGCCGCGAATCGACCGTCGCGGCGGGCTGGATCAACCTCCTCTTCGTCCAGCTCCGACACGGCGAACTGTCGCTTGCCCGCGGTCTTGGCCGAGTACATGGCCCGGTCCGCGCTGCGCAGCAGATCCGAGAAGTCGCAGTCCCGTCCGGGCGGGCAGAAGGCCGTGCCGACACTCGCCGACGCCGGCACCGGCCCGGCGGCCGTGGGCACCGGCTCGCACAGCGCGGCCAGCACCCGCATGGCCAGCTCGCCGAGGGTATTGCGGCGCGCGGGCAGCGCGACCACGAACTCGTCGCCGCCGTAGCGCGCGATCACGGTCTCGGCCGGGCAGGTCGCGCGCAGCCGCTGGGCGATGGTGACCAGCACCTCGTCGCCGACCGTGTGGCCGTAGCCGTCGTTGATCGCCTTGAAGTCGTCGAGGTCGATGAGCAGCAGCCCCACGCCCCGCGCCGGGTCGGTGGACATCACCCGCACGCGTTCCTGCAGCAGCGAGCGGTTGGCCAGATCGGTCAGCGCGTCATGGGTGGCCTCGTGCCGCAGCCGGGTCTGCAGGGCCGCGATCTCCTGCACCCGCACCGACACCGCCTCCGACAGGCTGCGCTCCTGCTGCGCCAGCGCCCGCGTCTGCAGCGCCTCGGCATAGGCGTCGATGGCCTGGCTGGCGATGAACGACCAGCGGGTGGCGATCAGCGACCCGCGCATGCCCGGCGAGAGCCCGAGCAGCGCGCGGCTGGCCGGGGCGAGCATGCGGGTGCGGTCGAACGGCGATTCGGCCAGGCTGCGGCCGATGCGGCGGGCGGCCTGCACCGGAAACGGTTCGGACCCGGCCAGTTCGAGCAATTCGTCGATGACCCGGCCGAAGATGCGCTCGAGTTCATCGGAGGGAACGGTGGGCGAGTGCCCCAGCGCGGCGCTGCCGCCGCCCGGGTGCACGGCGCGCACCCATTCCCTGATGGTGACCGCCACGATGGCGGAGGTTCGGGTGTCGAGACGGATGGGCATCGGCGCTCACCCTGCGTACGCGATGACAGGACCGGCGGCCGCGCCGGTCACGCCCTTCGGATCGAACTCACTACTACGCGGTCGGATACACCAGTGGTGCATGCTCACCGCCCCCTTTCCGATACCCCCGTCCGGACAAAAAGGATCCTAGCAAGCCACCCGACATCGAAAACCCCTGATTCAGAACAGGTTCCCGCTGTCTCGCGAATGGCGATCGCAAGGGTCATCGCTACCGTTGCGCCGGTGTTACACCCGATTTCGGCATGTTTGCCGCGACGCGCCGACCGCGCGCCCCGACCGGCGGTGACATGCGACTACCCGACCTGATTGGCATTCCGGGAGTGAGGTTCGGTACAGTGCTCAACGCACACGGCATCCACGGATGCGGTGCATGCGGGTGTAGTTCAATGGTAGAACCTCAGCCTTCCAAGCTGATGGTGCGGGTTCGATTCCCGTCACCCGCTCTTTCCCGCCCCGCGCTGTCCACGGGTGCGCCGCGGGGAGCGTTCACCGAACGCCTAACGGGGTGTAGCGCAGCTTGGTAGCGCATCCGCTTTGGGAGCGGAGGGTCGCAGGTTCAAATCCTGTCACCCCGACCATCTTTCGAGCCCCTGACTCCAAAGATCGCTGATCACAACGAACCCCCTGTCGCATTTCGTGCGACAGGGGGTTCGTGCGTTCGGGGTCAGCGGTTGTCGTGTCGGGTGGCGTTGACACGCAGGCGCGGGTTTCGGTCGCCGACCGGGTCAACTCCCGGCCGTGGACAGGTGCCGGACCGGTTGGCGGAGGGTCGGTTCCGCGCCCAGGTCGTGCAGCCAGCGGTCCAGGTCGTCGAGGTCGCGGGGGCCGAGTTGGTCGGGGTCGACGGTGGTGCGGAGCTGGTGTGGGACACCGGAATCGAGCAGGACGCGCAGGCTGCGGGCGGC
>NZ_BAAFGR010000230.1:0-9368 GCF_041154655.1 Nocardia sp. JMUB6875 | reverse complement strand
GGGGCGGAAATCGGAGTCGGTGCTGTAGCGGAAGCCGATGTCCTGCAGGAACTTCGCCTGACTGCTGTTGCTCAGGTCGGAGGACAGGGAGTTGTCGCCGAAGTTGTAGACGGCGATGGTCTTGTTCTGGAAGGTCGGGTGGGCGGAGCGGACCTGGGCCAGGGAATCGGTGGGGACGGTGCCGGTGACCACGGGGCCGCCGGTCGAATCGTGATTGACGGCGATGTAGGCGACGGTGCCCGAAAGGCCGAGCAGGGCAACGATCGCCGCGGCGATCAGGGCCAGGCGCACCCGCTTGGGCCGGTTCGGCGGGCGGGGTTCGATCCGTTCGGTGGGCGGCTCGTCCTCGACAATCGGTGGGATGAAAGGCATTTGGCCGCGCATCGCGATCTCGGCATCGCGGGTGAAGTCGCGGCAGGTGTCGTAGCGGTGGGCCGGATCCTTCGCCAGTACCTTCGCGATCACGGCGTCGAGGGCCGGGGGCAGGCCGGGGCGTAGCGCGCCGAGCGCGGGCGGCGGGTCCTGGAGGTGACCCAATGTCGCCTGGGCCAGCGAGTCCACGGGGAACGGCGTGCGCCCGGTCAGCAGCTTCACGAAAGCGCAACCGAGACTGTAGATATCGCCGCGATGATCCAGTGGCCCGGCCACCAGCCGCTCGGGCGGCGCGTAGGCCAGCGTGGCCATCAGGCTGTCGGTGGCGGTGAGCTCCCGGCCGTCGGAAATCGATTTGGCCACGCCGAAATCGGTGAGCAGCACCCGCTCCTCACCCTCGGGTAGCGAGACATCGTCCTCACCGCGCGAGAGCAGGAAATTGGCGGGCTTCACATCCCGGTGCAGCAGCCCGCGCCGATGCGCGTGATCGAGCGCCTTGCCGACCTCGGTGATGATCCGCAGCGCCCGCCACGGCGTCATCCCCTCCGGATGCCGCTTCAATTCGATCGAGGCGTCGGTGCCGGGCACGTACTGCATGGCGATCCACAGCCGCCCGTCCTCCTCGCCGCGCGCGTAGACGGTGACGATATTCGGATGATCGAGCTCGGCAGCGAGATTCGCCTCGCGCTCGAACCGGGTGCGGTAATGGTCGTCGTGCGAGAGATCCGCGCTGAGCACCTTCAACGCATCGAGCCGACGCGGAAATATCGGATCCTGCACCAGATACACGGTGCCCATCCCGCCACTGCCGAGCACCCGAATAATCCGGTAGCCCCCCACCACCGTGCCGGGCTGCAACGGCATTCACGTCCTCCTCATGCTGCCGGGTACCCGACGTCTCGAATGTAGCAATGTTCCCCGGACCCGGCCCGCCCTCAGATGTGACCGTAGGCCAGCAGTTCGTACTGCGCCGACAGCCGTTGGCGCAGGTCCTGGGACTGCTCGGCCCAGACCTCGGCCATGTAGTGCGAATACGGTAGGTAGCAGACGTATTTCGCGCCCGCGACATTGTCGTTCCTGGCCTGCAGACAGTGGGCGGTGGCCAGGCCGGGCGGCGGGTCGACGGGGTGGTAGCGGTCGGTCAGCTCGTCGACGAAGGCCGCGGTGAGGCGTTGCGCGCCCGCGGCGTCGCGGGTCCGGTAGATGCCGCTGAGCCCGTGCGCCACCAGATCGACTCCGGCGTCGTCGAAGGCGCGTTTCGAGGTCGCCGGGCGATCGTCGAGGGTGAGGGCGGCGTGCGGTGAATACAGTCCCTCGGTGCCGCGCGAATCGCCCCGGCCCGGCGGCAGGGTGCGGCTGAGCAGGTCCTCGGGGTCGGCGGCCAGGCCCGCGAGCCCGGAGATCGGGGTGGGCTGGAAGCTCTTCATGGATTCGATGGTGCGGTCCAGGGTCTTGCGGGTCGCCTCGAGCAGGGACGCCGGACCCTCGGGCACGGTCAGCTGATCCTCGGCCCAGATCCAGAACAGGAAATCGTCCTGCGCGTACAGGGTGCGCACCGATTCCAGGTTGGTGAGCACCGATTTCGCGCCAGGATAGCCCGGCACCGTCAGCGGTCCCTTGTTCGGATACTCCGGATCGTCCCGGCCCACCAGGAAATCCGCCGCCGCGGCGGCCTCGGCGGGTTTGGTGAACCGCAGGACCGAGATCTCCACCTCGAGGCCCAGCGACACATCCTGGCGATGCCGCCCGCTGGTCTCCCAGCCGGCGATCAGCCCCGGCGCGCCGTCATTGAAACCGTCGATGCCCATCGGCGGGTAATCGGCGGTGATGCCGTGTCCGCCACCGCCGATCACCAGCCGGTCGTCGATCTCGTAGACCAGCGGTATGTGCTCGGCCATCCGGATCGATTCCCGCACCAGATCACCCACGGTGATATCCGGCTTCTTACTGGTGATGTTCCGCGGCACCACCGGATAGTTGCCCGGATCCAGCTGCGAGACATCGACGGTCGGAACCTTGGTCGCAGGTGCCGCGGGCGGGGAGTCGCTCCCGCCGCAGGCCGCCGCCAGCGTGGTCGCAAAGGCCAGCAACAGGATTCGGCCGGAGCCTGATCGCACGATACCCATGATCGTCACCCGCTCCTGGCCAGCATCGAATACTGCGACGCCACCCGCTGCGCGAACGACGCCGGTTCCCCGCCGCTGAACTGCGCCACCGCGCCGATCACCGCGACATAGCGGCCGTACACCACCGCGCACAGGTAGCTGACCTGTCGAATCGGTTCGGGCTCATCCAATTTCAGGCAGGAGGCGTCGGGCAGCCCCGGCGGATTCGGCAGCACGTCGTCGTCGCGTCCGGGCTTGGTCAGCGCCGCCTGCAGCCCGAAGGCCGCGGCCAGATCTCTCGTCCGGTAGACGATCGCGCCATTGCGGGCGACGAGATCGACCCCGGCCGCCGTGTACGCCGTGCGCGCGGCGACCGCATCGCGTTCGTAGTGCAGCGCACCGGCGGGACTGTAGATCCCGCCCTGCGAGGAACCGAAATCGTCGCGGTCGGCCTGGTCGTATTTGTTGGGCAGTGTCATCCGCAGCAGGCCGGCGGGATCGGCGGCGAGATCCGGAATATCCTCCAGCGGAGTCGGTTTCAGGTCGGCGAGCTTGGCGAGCTGAGCCTGCAGCACGGCCTTCAGCCGCTGCCCGAGCGCCGCCGGATCCGCCTGCGGGATGACCGCGTGCCCGATGATCGCGTACACCCCGTGCACCGCGAAGATCTGCCCGCGCGCATCCCCGACCGACGAGGCGCGCGCGTCGAGCCCGTCGATCGGAATCGAGTGCAGCCCCGGCGCGGCCAGCGCATCGGCGAATCCGTCGGCGGCGGCCCTGGCGGCCTGCTCGCTCGGAAATCGCATGAGGGCCAGGGTGATGTGCTTGCGGGCGCGCACGCTGTTGTTGTTGCGCCAGATGTAGGCGCCCGCGATCAGCCGCTGCTGCTGGACGATCGGCAGCCAGCTCTTGGGGAAGGGCGCGTCGGTGCCGAGCGGATCGTCGGGATCGGCGAAATTGCTCTCGGAGGTGTCCAGGGTGCGGGCCCCACCCAGAAACGTGACGTCGGAATCGATTTCCTCCGGACTCGCCAGATAGGTGAACATCCGCCGCGACTCGATCCGATACACATCCTCGGGCAGGCCG
The DNA here is from genome assembly GCF_041154655.1 of Nocardia sp. JMUB6875. Classification (NCBI taxonomy): domain Bacteria; kingdom Bacillati; phylum Actinomycetota; class Actinomycetes; order Mycobacteriales; family Nocardiaceae; genus Nocardia; species Nocardia sp. JMUB6875. The sequence continues at coordinate 5,808 of NZ_BAAFGR010000230.1, read as the reverse complement.
TAGTTCGGGTCGTAGTCGACGGGCGCCGAAGGATACGGTCCCACAACCAGTTTCGGCCAATCCGGCGCGGTCATCCCGGGCATCGCGTGCCCCGGAATCGTGGACGGGCCCAGTGCCACGGCGAACGCCACCACCGAGGCCAAAACGACGATCACCAGCAAACCGGCACGCCACCTGCGGAATTCGCGAATTCGTCTCATCCGATCACCTGCTCGTCACCAGCACGTACTCGGCCGAGGTCATCTGATACAGCACCACCACGTTGGATGCCGCGACCTGCACGTTGTACCGGTCCACGTGAAAGGTGCACTGGTGGAACGCGGTGTAGCCGTTCTTCACGATCGCGAAGCAGCCGACATCGCCGGGAAAGCCCGGCGGCGGCGCGATCGTCTGGTGATCGTCCTCCGGATTGCGCCCCGGATCCCATTTGTCCCACAGCGCGGCCGCGGCCTTCCCGGTCCGGCTGTGGAACACCAGGGCGTCGCCGTAGCCGACCTGGTCGATATCGCCGATGGTCAGGAAGTCGAGGTCGCTGGCATCCAGGCTCTGGAGCGCGCCGCGGCCGGTGTAGGCCCCGTCGGGATCCGGGCGCATGGGCATTTGCGGATTGGAGGGCAGGGTGCGCCCGAGGATGCCGTCCGGATCCAGCGGCATGTGCTCGAACTTGTCCGCGGGCGTCGGCGTGAACTTGTCCAGCAGCGGCAGCGCCACGTCGAGCATGCGCTCGGTGCGCCCGGTCATATCGGGCAGATCCGGTGCGGCGGCCAATTCGTCGACGATCTTGATGAAGACGACGTAGCGGTCGTGCACGGTCCAGGAGCCCAGCGAGGCCACGTGTGGCCGCCAATGCGCCTTGCTGTCCGGGTATTTCGGCAGCGTGACCGGACGATTGTCGATGTTGTAGGTGAAGTCGTCCTGCTCGAGCGTCGGCCCGACCGCCGCCGCGCGCCCCGCGTCGGGCAGCTCCAGTACGGCGATGCTGAGCTTGCGATGCTTCTCGTCGTCCGGGGAGCCCGAGCACCAGGTGTTGACCCAGCCGCCGCGCAGATCGTGGGCGACATCGTCGAAGGTGTCGTTGATGAGGATGTCGGCCAGGCCCTTGTGATTGGTGACCAGGTGCGGGCGTACATCATTGGAGCATTCGTAGGTGTAGTCCCGGTCCGACTCGAACGGCAGCGCCACGTAATCCGAGAGCCGCTGCGATTCGCGGATGCGGGATTGCTTGTCGGTCTTGGCGTTTCCCACCACGCGCGGGGTGGTCTGATAGTTGCCGACCTCGAGGCTCGCGGGATCGGTCTGCTGCCGCACCGGCGTGCCCGCGACATCGGTGGTGCAGGCCGTCACGGTGGCGAGCACGAGCGCGGCGAACACCCATCCCGGCGCGCGCGACGCGATTGCTCTCACCAAGCCCCTCCTCCCGGCCCGAATTTTACCGTCGCCCAACACTTCTCGCGCGCCTTTGCCGAACGGCGCTGTGGCGTCGGACACGATCCCGCGGCGATCCGGACGCGGCGGCGTCTCGGTATGCGGGAGCGGTCCACCGCGCCGCGGGGCTACCGGTCGTTAACAAGTCGGCGAATTCGGTGGTCGGAGCGCCGCGACCCTCACCGGCAGGCATGTATCGCGGTGATTAACACAAATTCGCAAGCGCCGCGCCCGGACTGTGAAGATTGCACCGAACGGGACTTCGATGCCCGAACCGTATCCGCGGGCAGGTACCTTCTACGCATGTTCTCCAAAGTCCTGGTCGCCAACCGCGGCGAGATCGCCATTCGCGCCTTCCGCGCGGCCTACGAACTCGGCATCGGAACAGTGGCGGTTTTTCCGTACGAGGACCGCAACTCCGTGCACCGGCTCAAGGCCGACGAGGCCTACCAGATCGGCGAGCCCGGCCACCCCGTGCGGGCGTACCTGTCGATCGAGGAGATCATCAAGGCCGCCAAGACCGCGGGCGCGGACGCCGTCTACCCCGGTTACGGCTTCCTGTCGGAGAACCCGGACCTGGCCGCCGCCTGCGCGGCCGAGGGCATCACCTTCATCGGCCCGGCCGCCAGCGTGCTGGAGCTGACCGGTAACAAGGCGCGCGCCATCGCCGCCGCCAAGGCCGCCGGGCTGCCGGTGCTGCGTTCGAGCGAACCGTCCTCGGATGTGGACGCGCTCATGGCCGCCGCCGAGGAGATGGAGTTCCCGCTCTTCGTGAAGGCCGTCGCCGGTGGCGGCGGGCGCGGTATGCGCCGCGTCGCCGATCCGGCCCAGCTGCGCGAGTCCATCGAGGCCGCCGCGCGCGAGGCCGAATCCGCCTTCGGCGACGCCACCGTCTTCCTCGAGCAGGCGGTGGTCAATCCGCGCCATATCGAGGTGCAGATCCTGGCCGACCAGCACGGCAATGTCATGCACCTGTTCGAGCGCGACTGCTCGCTGCAGCGCCGGCATCAGAAGGTGATCGAGCTCGCGCCCGCGCCGAATCTGGATCCCGCACTGCGCGAACGCATCTGCGCCGACGCCGTGGCCTTCGCCAAGGAGATCGGCTACTCCTGCGCGGGCACCGTGGAATTCCTGCTCGACGAGCGCGGCAATCACGTGTTCATCGAGATGAATCCGCGAATCCAGGTGGAGCACACGGTGACCGAGGAGATCACCGATGTGGACCTGGTGCAGTCGCAGCTGCGCATCGCGGCGGGGGAGACGCTCTCGGATCTGGGGCTGAGCCAGGACGCCGTGCGGATTCGCGGCGCGGCGCTGCAGTGCCGCATCACCACCGAGGATCCGGCCAATGGCTTCCGGCCCGACACCGGCCGCATCACCGGCTACCGCTCGCCCGGCGGCGCGGGCGTGCGCCTCGACGGCGGCGCGAACGTCGGCGCGGAGGTCGGCGCCTACTTCGACTCCATGCTGGTCAAACTGACCTGCCGGGGACGCGATTTCGAGACCGCGGTGGCGCGGGCCCGGCGCGCGGTCGCCGAATTCCGCATCCGCGGCGTGACGACCAACATCCCGTTCCTGATGGCGGTGCTGGACGATCCGGACTTCCGCGCGGGCAAGGTGACCACCTCGTTCATCGACGAGCGGCCGCAGCTGCTCACCCTCAAGAGCTCGGCCGACCGCGGCACCAAGATCCTCAACTACCTCGCCGACATCACCGTGAACAAGCCGCACGGTTCGCGGCCGACCAAGGTGTACCCGCACGACAAGCTGCCCGCGCTGGACATGACCCAGCCCCCGCCGCCCGGCACCCGGCAGAAGCTGCTGGAACTCGGGCCGGAGGGGTTCGCGCAGTGGCTGCGCGATCGCGAGGGCGTGGCCGTCACCGACACCACCTTCCGTGACGCGCACCAGTCGCTGTTGGCCACCCGGGTGCGCACCAACGGCCTGCTCGACGTCGCCGGGCACGTGGCGCGGATGACGCCGGAGCTGCTGTCCATCGAATGCTGGGGCGGCGCAACCTATGACGTCGCGCTGCGGTTCCTGTTCGAGGACCCGTGGGAGCGGCTCGCGGCTCTGCGCGAGGCCATCCCGAACATCAACCTGCAGATGCTGCTGCGCGGCCGCAACACCGTCGGCTACACGCCGTACCCCGAGAAGGTCACGCGCGCTTTCGTTTCCGAGGCCACCGCGACCGGCATCGACATCTTCCGCATCTTCGACGCGCTCAACAATGTCGACCAGATGCGCCCGGCCATCGACGCGGTGCGCGAAACCGGCACGGCCCTGGCCGAAGTCGCCATGAGCTACACCGGCGACCTGTCCAACCCGAACGAGAACCTCTACACCCTCGACTACTACCTCAAGCTCGCCGAGGAGATCGTCGACGCGGGGGCGCACGTCATCGGCATCAAGGACATGGCCGGACTGCTGCGCGCACCCGCCGCGCACACGCTGGTCAGCGCGCTGCGCCGGGAATTCGACCTGCCCGTGCACGTGCACACCCACGACACCCCGGGCGGCCAGCTGGCCACCTACCTGGCCGCCTGGCAGGCCGGGGCGGACGCGGTCGACGGCGCGTCGGCGCCCATGGCGGGCACCACCTCTCAGCCCGCGCTGTCGGCCATCGTCGCGGCGGCGGCTAATTCGCCCTACGACACCGGGCTGGACCTGCAGAACGTGTGCGACCTGGAGCCGTACTGGGAGGCGCTGCGAAAGGTGTACGCGCCCTTCGAGTCCGGGCTGCCGGGCCCGACCGGTCGCGTCTACCACCACGAGATTCCGGGCGGTCAGCTGTCGAACCTGCGGCAGCAGGCCATCGCGCTCGGACTGGGCGACCAGTTCGAGGAGGTCGAGTCCAAATACGCCGCGGCGGACCGGATGCTGGGCCGGCTGGTCAAGGTCACCCCGTCCTCCAAGGTGGTCGGCGATCTGGCGCTGGCGCTGGTCGGTTCCGGCGTCGATGTCGAGGACTTCGCCGCCGACCCGGGCCGCTACGACATCCCGGATTCCGTGATCGGTTTCCTGCGTGGCGAACTCGGCACCCCGGCGGGCGGCTGGCCCGAGCCGTTCCGCACCCGGGCGCTGGCGGGCCGTGGCCCGGCCAAGCCGGAGACCCAGCTGACCGCCGCCGACGAGGCCGGACTCAACGGCACCTCGGCCGAGCGCCGGGCGACGCTGAACCGCCTGCTGTTCCCCGGACCCGCCGCCGAATTCCTCGCCCACCGCGAGAAGTACGGCGACACCACCGGACTGTCGGCCAACCAGTTCTTCTACGGCCTGCGTCATGACGAGGAACACCACGTCCAGCTGGACAAGGGCGTCACGCTGCTCATCGGCCTGGAGGCCATCTCCGAGCCCGACGAGCGCGGCATGCGCACGGTCATGTGCATCCTCAACGGGCAGCTGCGGCCGATCACGGTGCGCGACCGGTCGATCGCCAGCGAGGTGCCCGCCGCGGAGAAGGCCGACAAGACGAACGCGGGCCACATCGCCGCGCCGTTCGCCGGTGTGGTGACCCTGGCCGTCTCCGAAGGCGATTCGGTCGCGGTCGGCGACACCATCGGCACCATCGAGGCCATGAAGATGGAGGCCGCCATCACCGCACCGCGCGCGGGCACCGTCCGCCGCGTGGCCATCGCCAAGGTGCAGCAGGTCGAAGGCGGCGACCTCCTGGTCGACGTCAACCTCAACGAGACCGCCGCCGAATGACCCGCATCGTGGCCGGAACCGCCGGGGGCCGACGCCTACGCGTCCCCCCGGCGGGCACCCGTCCCACCTCCGACCGAGTCCGCGAGGCGTTGTTCAGCCTGCTGCACGCCCGCATGGATTTCGACGGCCTCCACGTCCTCGATCTCTACGCGGGCTCCGGCGCGCTCGCCCTGGAAGCCTTGTCCCGCGGCGCATCCCACGCCCTGATGATCGAAGCCGACCGTAAGGCCGCCACCATCATCCGAGGCAATATCGGCGACCTCGGCCTCCCCGGCGCGGAGCTGCGCCAGAACTCCGTCACCAGCGTCCTCTCCGGCACGCCCCCGGAACGCTACGACCTCGTCTTCTCCGACCCGCCATACGCCCTCGAGGTCTCCGACGTCGAATCCGACCTCCGCGTCCTCGCCGACAATGGCTGGCTCCACGACGACGCCCTCATCGTCGTCGAACGCTCCACCCGTTCCCCCGAAATCACCTGGCCCAAGGGCTACACCCACCTGAAATCCCGCGACTACGGCGAAACCCGAATCGACCTCGCCGAGTTCGAAGGCTGACAGCCGACGGATTTCGCAACTCCCGCTGGTCTCAATACCGACAGGAACGGACCGGAGTAGGGAGTGTGTGATGTCGGAATCAATTCGGACGGCTGTGGTGACCGGGGCGAGCCGGGGGTTC
>NZ_BAAFGR010000229.1:0-9698 GCF_041154655.1 Nocardia sp. JMUB6875 | reverse complement strand
GTCGAGAACCTCCTCACCCCCGACCTCCTCCGCCGCATGTGCTGGGACGGCCTCCCCAAATCCGCCACCAACGGCGACGCCCCCACCCTCATCGAGGACTACCTCGCCGCCGGCGGCGCCCGCCCCTGGCAACGCGAACTAGCCGTCCCCCGCCTGGCCGAAGCCCTCTACCCGAAGGCCTGACCCCAGCTCCATCGCCCAAGAAAGTCGGGGCACACGGGTTTTCTGAAGCGAACTAATTTCACACTTGGCGCCGGTTAGATTCTCCCCACCCCGTACCAAGGGGTACGAAAGAGGAGTTCCCGAATGCCCGCCAAGATCCGCGCCGTCCACCACACCGGCTGGGGTGCAACAACTTTGGCCCTAGCCGCGACAGTCGCCGCCCTTTCCGCGCCCACCGCATCCGCCTTCGTCGACGGCCCCCGAGTCGACTACTGTTCGAACAACATCTGCGATGTGCCGTCGTCCTACGTCGTCGGACAGACCTACTCGATCTACGCGGGCCGACCGGTGGACGACGCGCTTCGCGCGAGCTTCTACGACAACGGGACCTGCATCGGAGGCTTCTCCTATGCGCAACCCGGCAATACGATCCCGTGGGTTCCCACCACCGCCGGAACACACGAAATCACCATCAAGTTCTCGGTCAGTGAACCGTTCGTCATGCCCGGGCCCTACAGGTTGACGGTGACCGTGGTGGCCGCGCCGCCGGGGTCACCCACCCCGTCACCCACGCCGCCGGGCAACTGCACCGTCACCGGCAGCGGCACGGGCAGCGGCAGCCCCCTCGGATCGGGCAGCGCAGGCTTCTGATGACCTCTACACACCACCCAATGCGCCGCATCGCCTGGGCCGCAACCACTTTGGCATCGGTCGCGACACTCGCCGCATTGTCGACACCCATCGCGGGCGCCCGTATCGACGGTGCGCCCATACTCACCGACACCGCGACCGGCGCGGAGGTCGGATCCGCGGTCGTCGGGCGCTCCTACCAGATCTTCCCGGGCTTGGGCTACAACCCCGGGCTCTCGGCAGTCGCGGATTTCTTCGACAACGGACAGTGCATCGCGAGCGCACCGGCCGCCACCCTCACCGTCATATGGGTCCCCACCACCGCCGGAACGCACACCCTCACCGTCCAGGGCGCGCCGAACTCGGTGTCCATGACGGTCGAGGTAGCCCCGGCTTCCGCCGGATCCACGCCCGTGAAGCCACCGAATCAGCCCGGCTGCGGAATCGGCGGCGGCAGCTCCAACGTGCTCGCCTCCGCCGGGTCCGGCGCCCTCGGAGGCGTCCTGTCGTATCTGCTCCGCTCCGGCAGCGCCGGATCCTGAGCGCCCCGCGCCCGGCGTCGGCAGCGCCGAGCTGATCGAGCTGATCATCTCCGGCAGCTCGAATCTGCTGCCCGGCAGCCAGTACCGGAAATTCGAAGCAATCAAGGAGTCATCATGTCCGCAACGAAACGTCACATCGCCTGGGCCGCAACCCTTGTCGGGGTCGCCGGAACCCTCACCGCGCTCTCCCCCGGCCTCGCCACCGCCGGAATCCACGGCATCGAGCTCGGGGACTGCTCGATCACCTACTGTCCGACACCCACGTCTATCGTTGCCGGACATAGCTATTCGATCGTCGGTCCTTACGATGGCACGAACACCCAGCATTCCGCCTACAGCTTCTACGACAACGGTGCCTGCATCGGAAGCGGCGTCTCCGTCACCTGGGTTCCACTCACCGCCGGCAGCCACACCCTGTCCGCCCGCAACAGCCTCGGGTTCCCGGAGGATTCGGTGACGGTGACCGTGGTCGCCGCACCCGCCGGATCACCGACGCCACAGCAGCCCCAGCAGGGTGGCTGCCAGCGCGGCTTCGGCTCCGGCAGCGCTGACCTGCTCGGCTCCGGCAGCTCGAATCTGCTGCCCGGCAGCTAGTGCCAGAAGGTCGAAGAAAGCAAGGAGTCACCGATGTCCGCCATGAAACGCCGCATCGCCTGGGTCGCAACGCTTGTCGGCGTCGCCGGAACGCTCACCACCCTGTCCCCCGGCCTCGCCGACGCCGCCAGATTCAACTTCGACGTGGAGGACTGCGCGAGCGGAACCTGCACGATCGCCACCTCTTTCGTCGTCGGGCACAGCTACGAGATCGTCGGCGCCTGGGACGGCACGAACCAGGCTATTCCCACGTACAACTTCTACGACAACGACACCTGCATCGGAGGCGGAACCCACTCCGTCATCTGGGTTCCGCTCACCAGCGGCAGTCACGTGCTGTCCGTCGGGAACTTCGACACCCCGAGGGAGACACAGACGGTGACGGTGGCCGCCGCACCGCCCGGAGCGCCGCTCGCGCAGCAGCCCAAGCAGGCTGGTTGCGGCGCCGGGCTGATCGAGCTGATCATCTCCGGCAGCGCCGGTCTGCTCCGCAGCACCGGATCCTGAGCACACCACAGGTTCCAGCAGCCTCTGACGTGGCGCTTGGTCGATAGCTGAACGAGAGTATGAGCCACCCACGGCGTATCACGCACGTGTTACGCTGGAAGAGTGGGTGACCGATACAGCTTCACCAGCGACGGGTTGCACAACATTCGGGTCTACGGCGTGAAACCCGGCGAGGTTTGGGAGGCACTGCATTCCAAGCGCCGCCTGGTACGTCATCTCGACGCGAAAGCGTCCGCTCTATTCGGTCTCACCCACACGGGCCGCTACCTAGTAGTGTTCGTCCTCGAATCGGCCGACGAGGACAACGATTGGGACGTCATCGCCGCCCGCGAGATGCTCCAGGACGAGAAGGCCGTGTTCGACCGCTACACGGGACGGAAGTGATGGGCATGAACATCGAACAGAACCTCTCCGACCTCATCTCCACCGGTGCCGACGCGCAACTGCCGGTCCCCGACAGCAGCGAGCCGATGATCACCCGCTCGCTGCGCATTCCCCTCGATCTCGACACACAGCTGCGTGATCTGGCCGAGGAGCGGGGCATCGGGGCGACCACGCTGATGCGGGAGATCCTGCAAGCCTGGGTCACCGGTGCCGACACCAGTGCGGTCGTGCGGCTGGCCGACGTACAGCGGGTGATCGCCTCGCTCGCACGTCCGGCCTGACTGGCGCAACAGCTTTGACACGGGCGGGGTCATCACCGCGCTGTCCACCGCCCGTGTCGACGCGGTGCGGCCGCTCAGTCCTTGAAGTCGGGGGAGCGGCGGTCGCGGCGGGCTCGGATGGCCTCGTCGAAGTTGTCGGTGGTGAGGCGGACGTAGAGCTGGGCCAGGCCCTCGTTTTGCATGTGGGATTCGAAGGAGCCTGCTTCGAGGCCGTTCCAGAGGAGGCGTTTGGTGAGTTCGCCGCCTACGCGGGACCAGCGGATGATCTGGTCGGCGGTGTCGTAGGCGGATTCGAGGAGTTTGTCGGCGGGGACGACTCGGGAGACGATGCCGATGCGTTCGGCTTCCGTGGCGTCGACGTCTCGGCCGGTGAGCATGATCTCGAAGGCGCGGGTGGAGCCGATGGCGCGCGGGAGGGTGTAGCTGATGCCGAGTTCGGCGGAGGTGAGGCCGTTGTTGATGCCGGCGGCGCGGAAATAGGCGTCCTCCGAGGCGATTCGGATGTCGGTGCCCATGGCCAGGCAGAAGCCGCCGCCGATGGCCGCGCCGTTGATGGCGCTGATCACCGGCTGATGCATGCGCTTGATGGTGAGCATCACGTTGTCGAGCAGCGTCATGCTGCGCCGCGCGATGCTGGTGCGCGTCAACCCCTCCACCCCGGGCACCTTGCCCGCGTGCTGCAGATCCGCGCCCGAGCAGAACCCGTGCCCGGCCCCGGTGAGCACCACCACCCGCACCTCGTTGTCGGCCGCCACGTCCTCGAGGGTCTCGCGCAGCGGCACCATGACGTCGAACGCCATGGCGTTCATCCGCTCCGGCCGGTTCAACGTGACCAACGCGATCTGGGGACGCGGCTTCTCGACAAGCACGAACGACATCCGATAACTCCTGACCCGAAACTGTAACCTGTTTCAGAATCTACGCGAGAAGGCCAGCTCCGCATAGAAAAACGGACCCGCGATCATGGATCGCGGGTCCGCCGGTATGCGGCCGGGACTTATTCGGCGGCGTCGAGCAGGGCTTCCTCGATTTCGGCGCCGGAGGTGTCGGCGGCGCCCAGCCACACGTGGACGCGCTGGGCGATCTCGCCCGGGGTCAGCCCGAGATCCTGGTGGATCTTGGCGCGCAGGGCGTGGTCCAGGAACTGCTGCGGCACACCGAGATCGCGGGTCGGGACATCCACGCCGGCGCTGCGGAGCCGGGCGGAGACCGTGGAACCGATGCCGCCGTGCAGGCCGCTGTCCTCGAGCGTGACCACCAGCCGGTGGTTGCCGGCCATCTTGACGATGGTGTCGGAGACCGGCAGCACCCAGCGCGGGTCGATGACGGTGACCGAAACCCCTTCGGCCGTCAGCAGATCCGCCACCTTGAGCGCGAGATCGGCGAACGCGCCGACCGCGATCAGCAGCACGTCGGCGTGCACCGAGTACGACGCGGCGTCCTTGACGTCCGGCAGCCGCAGCACATCGACGCCCTCGAAGCGCTCGACGGCCGGAATCTCCTCGACCGCAGCGCCTTTGGGGAACCGGATGGCGGTGGGGCCGTCGCTGATGTGCAGCGCCTCCCCCAATTCCTCACGCAGCGTGGCGGCATCGCGCGGGGCGGCCACCCGGATGCCGGGCACGATGCCGAGCACCGACATGTCCCACATGCCGTTGTGCGAGGCGCCGTCGTCGCCGGTGACGCCCGCGCGGTCGAGCACCAGCGTCACCGGGAGCTTGAGCAGCGCCACATCCATGAGCAGCTGATCGAAGGCGCGGTTGAGGAAGGTCGAGTAGATGGCGACCACCGGATGCAGACCGCCCAGCGCCATACCGGCGGCGGAGGTCATGGCGTGCTGTTCGGCGATGCCGACATCGAACATGCGCTCCGGGAAGCGGTCCCCGAACGGCGACAGACCGGTCGGGCCCGGCATGGCGGCGGTGATCGCCACGATGTCGTCGCGCTGCTCGGCCTGGGCGATGAGCTCCTTGGAGAACACCGAGGTCCAGCTGACACCGGACGAACCGCCCAGCGGCTCACCGGTTTCCGGGTCGATCTGGTTGATGGCGTGCATCTGATCGGCCACATGATCCTCGGCCGGTTTGTACCCGCGGCCCTTCTGCGTCACCGCGTGCACGATCACCGGACCGCCGAAGTCCTTGGCGCGCCGCAGCGCCGCCTCCAACTGCACCGGATCATGACCGTCGACCGGACCCACGTACTTCACGCCCAGATCGCTGAACAGCTCCTGCGGCGCGACCGCGTCCTTGATCCCGGTCTTGATGGCGTGCAGCATCGAGTACGCCGAATCCCCCACGCGCGGAATGCTCTGCACGATCCGCTTGGTGGCGTCGAGCGCGTGCTCGTAGGCGGGCTGGGTGCGCAAACCGGCGAGCCGCTCGGCGAGCCCGCCGATGGTCGGCGCGTAGGAGCGGCCATTGTCGTTGACCACCACGATGACCGAACGATCCTGGCCCGCGGCGATATTGTTCAACGCCTCCCAGCACATGCCGCCGGTCAGCGCGCCGTCACCGACGACCGCGACCACGTGCCGCTTCTGCCGGGTCAGCGCGAACGCCTTGGCGAGACCGTCCGCATAGGACAGCGAGGCCGAGGCGTGCGAGGACTCCACCCAGTCATGGGCGCTCTCGGCGCGGCACGGATAGCCCGACAGCCCGCCCTCCTTGCGCAGCCGATCGAACCCGTCCTTGCGACCGGTGAGGATCTTGTGCACGTACGACTGATGCCCGGTATCGAAGATGATCGGGTCGGCAGGCGAGTCGAAGACCCGGTGCAACGCGATGGTCAGCTCCACGACGCCCAGATTCGGCCCGAGGTGCCCGCCGGTGACGGCGACCTTCCGCACCAGGAACTCGCGAATCTCCTCGGCCAGCTCGTGTAGCTCCGGTACCGACAGCCGACGCAGATCCTCGGGCGTGTCGACCCGGGAAAGCACTCCCACGGCTATTGCTCCCTCCGGATGTCTCCTGTGATTGCAACAGTCTACGGAGCCCGTTCCGGCCCCCGATGCCAGGAACATTTGTCACCTGCGACATCCGTAGCGGATGTGAGGCTCCCCACACGTTACGCCGGTTACAGTGGCCCGGTGGACCCCTCCGGCGGCGTCGTGGCCCGCATCATCGACGAAGTCTACGATCTATGCCGGACCGACACGTCGGGAACGCTCGCCGACTACATTCCGGAACTGGCGGCGGTGCAACCCGATTCGTTCGGCATCTGCCTGGCTACCGCTGACGGGCGGGTGTACGGGAGCGGAGATCTGGACACCGCGTTCACCATTCAGTCGATCTCCAAACCGTTCACCTACGCGCTGGCCCTGGCCGATCGGGGCGTGGCGGCGGTGGGCGAGCGCATCGATGTGGAGCCGTCCGGGGAGCCGTTCTTCGAAATCAGTCTGGACCCCAGGACACAGCGGCCGCGCAATCCGATGATCAACGCGGGGGCGATCGCGGCGGCCTCGTTGATCAAGGGCACCGACGCGGCCGACCGGTTTGCCCGAATCCGGCGGAGCTACAGCCGATTCGCGGGGCGCGAGCTGAGCATGAACGAGGCGGTGTACGCCTCCGAGGCGCGGACCGGGTACCGCAATCGGTCGATCGGGTATCTGCTGCGCGGGGCCGGAATCATCGACATCGATCCGGACGAGGCGGTGGATCGCTACTTCCGGCAGTGCTCGATCGATGTCACCTGCCGCGATCTCGCTTTGATGGCCGCGACCCTGGCCAACAACGGGATCAATCCGCTGACCCGCGAACGCGCGCTGACCCGGCCGCTGGTCGAGCAGGTGCTCTCGGTCATGACCACCTGCGGCATGTACGACTCCGCGGGCGACTGGGTGACCACGGTCGGCCTGCCCGCGAAAAGCGGTGTGGGCGGCGGCATCCTGGCCGTGCTGCCCGGCCAGATCGGTATTGCCGTCTACTCCCCCAGGCTCGACGCGCACGGCAGCAGCGTGCGCGGCGTCAAGGCCTGCCGTGAACTCTCGACCCGGCTGGGGCTGCACTTCCTGCACGTCACCCGCGCCGCGCACACCGCGATCCGCGCCGCCTACTCCGTGGCCGAGGCACCTTCTCGCCTGCGCCGCGACGCCGACGAATTGACGGTCCTGCGCGAATTCGGCGACCGCGCCCGTATCTTCGAACTCCACGGCGACCTGTTGTTCGCCGGTGCCGAATCCACCGTGCGCACCGTCGAGGACGCCGCGCACGAGCTCGAGGCGCTGGTCCTGGATCTGCGCGAGGTCGGCGACGTGAGCCCGATCGCGATTCGCATGCTCAACGATCTGGAGGCCGAACTGGCCGCCGCCGGTTGCCGTGTGGCCCTGGTGGATCCGGACGGCAAGCTGGGGCATCTGGTGTCCAGCCTCGACCCCAGCGATCCCCGCGGCCGCGTCTTCATCGACCGCGACTCGGCCACCGAATGGTGCGAACAGCTCATCCTCGACCGGCACCGCCCGCCCGGCCAGGAATGCCCCGTCGCCTACACCATCGACCAGCATCCGGCCCTGGCCGAGATGCCCGACGACGAATGCGCCCAGCTGGCAAAGGAATTCGAGACCCGCACCATCGCCCGCGGCGAACTCATCGTCGCCCGCGACAGCCGGCGCTGCGGCCTGTTCCTCATCCTCGACGGCCGCGTCCGCTTCACTTTCACCGACCGCGACAACCGCCGCCACCGCCTGATCACCCTCACCCCCGGCATGTCCTTCGGCGAAACCTCCATGCTCGCGGGCGTCCCGTACACCAACGACGTCTACGCCGAGACCACCGTCCGCGTGGCCGTCCTCCCTCCGGCGCGCTTCGACCAACTCACCAGCCAGGCCCCGCAGATCAAACTCGCCCTCCTGGAACGTCTCGCGGCCGCGGCCTACACCCAGGCCGATGCCGCCATCCGCGCCGTCGCTGCCAACGGCCGCATCTGAGACCCCGCCCGAGGATGGGGCAGCTGCCGGATAGCCATCGACGGCGAGATTCGAGATGATCGATAAGAAATGCTGATCGAAGATACCTTTCGCGAAACCCGCGTCGACCCCGCCGAATTAGAAGCCTTCGTGGTGCTGGCCGAGGAGCTGCACTTCGGCCGCACCGCGATCCGGCTCGGGCTGTCGCAGCCCCGGGTCAGCCAGCTGATCCGCAGTCTGGAACGGCGGGTGGGGCGACGACTGGTCGAGCGCACCAGCCGCCGGGTGGCGCTGAATCCGCTGGGCGAACATCTGCTGGCGCGGGTCCGGCCCGCCTTCGCCGACCTGCAGCGCGCGCTGACCGAAACACGCACGGCGGCACGGGGATTGCGGGTCGGATTCCTGGGCCCGTACGGGTCGACACTGGACGCGGCGCTGGCCGGATTCCGGGCGCGGCAGCCGGAATGCCCGGTCACGCTGACCCAGATCTCGTGGACCGATATCTACGGGCCGCTGCGGCGTGGGGAGGTCGATGTCCAGATTTGCGTTGCCCCGGTGGAACAACCGGATCTGACGGTCGGACCCGAACTGGGGTCGTTCCCGCGGCTGCTGGCCATCGCGCGCAGCCATCCGTGGTCGGCGCGCGACAGTCTCGATATCGAGGATCTGGCCGAATTGCGGGTGATAGGACCGCATCCGGACGTAAGCCCCGAATTCGCGCGCGGCTTCTGGCCGCCCGCCGCCACGCCGACCGGCCGCCCGATCCCGCGCGCCGCGCCCGCGCGCACCGAACCGGAGATGCTGTCGGCGGTCGCCCACAACAACGCGGTGTTCGCGACCACGACCGCCATGCCGACCTATTTCACGCATCCCGAGGTGGTGTTCGTGCCGTTGACGGGACTGCCCGCGGCGCGAGTGCTGCTGGTCTGGCGGACCGCGAACGATCATCCGCGGGTCGCCGAATTCGCCGGGCTCGCCGCCGAAGCCGCCGTACGTCAGCAGGCGTAGCGGTGATTACGTCCGCGCGTGCAGGCGCGTCGCCGAAAACGCGCCTACGCTGGCGGACAACGAGATTCCTTCCCTCCCATGAGGCGGATGTCATGACCGAATTCGACCCCGCGGTGTATGGACCGCCCGATGTCCGCGTCGGCACCGCGGAACGCGAGCAGGCGGCCGCGGCACTCGGCGAGCATTTCGCGGCCGGCCGCCTCGACGTCACCGAATACGACGACCGGGTGGGGCGCGCGTACGCCGCCAAGACCGCGGGCGAGTTGGCCGTGCTGTTCGGCGACCTGCCCCGGCCACAGCCGCCCGCCCCGCAGATCCTGACCCCGGCGCCGGTGGCGGCTCCGCAACGCCCGCTGCCGTTGGCCCCGATCGGCGCGGCCGTGATCCTGGTCTTCGGAATCGGGTTCGCGGTGGCCACCCACTTCTTCCCGTTCTTCCTGTTCCCGGTGCTGTTCTTCGCGTTCATCCGAGGTCGGCGCGGGTTCGGGCCGCGCGGGCCGCGCTTCGGGCCGCAGGGGCCGGGGTACTACCGGACCTGAGCGCTACGCTGGGTGGCGTGGGTGTCATCGGCGAACTGTTCCCCGGCAAGAAGCTCGAAGACGACGGCAGCGAGGCCGGCGACGGTCAGCAGCATCGGCCGCGCCTGGAACTCGACCTGGACGCCGGAGTGATCAAGTTGTCCCCGCC
>NZ_BAAFGR010000228.1:0-9804 GCF_041154655.1 Nocardia sp. JMUB6875 | reverse complement strand
GGGGCGGTCGGGGATCAGGTGGCGATCGTGCGGGAGCGGGTGGTGGCCGAGACTCGGCGGCGGATCGAGGCGCAGGTGGCCAAGGTGCGCGAGGGTGCGGACGTGGCCGCGTTGCGGGAGGAGCGGGCGCGGCTGCTGGCGGTCGGGGACGGCGGGCGGGGCAGTGCCATGGCGATCGTGCGGAATCGGCTGCAACTGGCCCGAGTTGATCTATTGCACGAGGTCGGGGCCAGGATTCGGACGTTGCACGGGCAGGCGCGGGCCGAAATCGAAGGGCTGCCGCGGAGCGCGCTCGCCGAATTTCCGCGTCATGTGAGCGATTCTGTGGAAAAACTCACACAGGAGATTGATCGGACGATTCGCTCCAGGATCGGCGAATTGTGCCGTCAAGTCGAAGAATCCGTCGCGGAGGAATGGCATATATCTTTTCCGCCACCGCCGGAACGGGTGTCGCGCGCGCTGCCGTCGCCGGGCCCGCGGTTGCGGGGCGTCGAGGACCATCTGGTGATCGCGCTGGGCGCCTCCGGCGGCTTCGGATTGGGCCGTCTGCTGGTGGCCCCGCTGGCCCTGCTGCGGGCCTTCGACTACGCGATCATGCCGGTCAGTCTGCTCCTCGGTGCCGCCGCCGCGAGCTGGGTGGTGCGTGCCCGCCGCCGCCTCGCCGACGGCGCTCACCTGCGGCAATGGGTCGCGGACACGCTGGTCGACGCCCGCGCGCAGCTGGAGCAGCGGGTCGCCACGGCCCTGGTGGACGTCGAGGAGCGGCTCACCGACGAGGTGCTCGGGAGTGCCACCGCGCGCATGGTGGAAACCGATCTGCGGGTCGGCGAATTGGAGGCGCAATTGCGGCAGGCGGCGCAGCGGCGCCCCGCTTTACTGGCGGCATGCGAACGTGACCTGGCCGCACTCGAATTCACATAGCGGCTGGTCGCAGGTTTCGACCCGATACCGAGTGGACAACCCGATTCCGTACACCCCGATATGTGGCGTTAACCTCTATGGCAGGAACTAGGGCATCCGCCGTGTTGTTGTACGCCCGTCCAGTGGACGGACCGAACGGCGAGACGAGCGGGAGTCCTGCCGCAAGTAGTGGCACTCGGTGTCGCGAGCCGTGGTCCTCGGCTCGAGGCCATCGGGGCCGCCCATCTCAGGAGAGTTTTCATGACCTCAGCGACCATTCCTGGTCTTCATGATGGCACCGCGCCCACCGAGCACAAGGAACTGCTCGCCTGGGTACAGGAGGTCGCGGAACTCACCCAGCCCGATCGCGTGGTCTGGGCCGACGGATCCGAGGAAGAGGCCGTTCGCCTCTCCGAGCAGCTGGTCGCCGCCGGCACCTTCAAGAAGCTGAACGAGAAGAAGAAGCCCAACTCCTACCTGGCGCTCTCCGATCCGTCCGACGTCGCCCGCGTCGAATCCCGCACCTACATCTGCTCCAAGACCGAGGCCGATGCCGGCCCGACCAACAACTGGGTCGACCCGGCCGAGATGCGCGCCACCATGACCGAGCTGTACCGCGGCAGCATGAAGGGTCGCACCATGTACGTGGTGCCCTTCTGCATGGGCCCGCTCGGCGCCGAGGACCCCAAGCTGGGCGTCGAGATCACCGACTCCGAGTACGTCGTGGTCTCCATGCGCGTGATGACCCGCGCCGGCAGCGCCGCACTGGAGAAGCTGGGCACCGACAAGCCGTTCGTGAAGGCCCTGCACTCCGTGGGCGCCCCGCTGGCCGAGGGCCAGGCCGATGTGCCGTGGCCGTGCAACGACACCAAGTACATCACCCACTTCCCCGAGGACCGCGAAATCTGGTCCTACGGTTCGGGTTACGGCGGCAACGCGCTGCTGGGCAAGAAGTGCTACTCGCTGCGCATCGCGTCAGCCATGGCGCACGACGAGGGCTGGCTGGCCGAGCACATGCTGATCCTCAAGCTGATCTCGCCGGAGGACAAGGCGTACTACATCGCCGCGGCCTTCCCGTCGGCCTGTGGCAAGACCAACCTCGCCATGATCCAGCCGACCATCCCGGGCTGGCGCGCCGAGACCCTCGGTGACGACATCGCGTGGATGCGCTTCGGCAAGGACGGCCGACTATATGCCGTCAACCCGGAATTCGGCTTCTTCGGTGTCGCCCCCGGCACCAACCACAGCTCGAACCCGAACGCCATGGCCACCATGGAGGCCGGCAACACCGTCTACACCAACGTCGCCCTGACCGACGACAACGATGTGTGGTGGGAGGGCCTGGAGGGCACCCCCGACCACCTCATCGACTGGAAGGGCAACGACTGGTACGAGCGCGAGTCGGAAACCCTGGCCGCGCACCCGAACTCGCGCTACTGCACCCCGATGTCGCAGTGCCCCACCCTGGCTCCCGAATGGGACGATCCGCAGGGCGTGCCGATCTCGGCCATCCTCTTCGGCGGCCGCCGCAAGACCACCATCCCGCTGGTGACCGAGTCCTTCGACTGGCAGCACGGCGTGTTCATGGGCGCCACCGTCGGCTCCGAGCAGACCGCCGCCGCCGAGGGCAAGGTCGGCACCGTGCGCCGCGACCCGATGGCCATGCTGCCGTTCATGGGCTACCACGTCGGTGACTACCTGAACCACTGGATCACCCTGGGCAAGAACGCCGACGCGCAGGCGCTGCCGAAGATCTTCTACGTCAACTGGTTCCGCCGCGGCGCCGACGGCCGCTTCCTGTGGCCGGGCTTCGGCGAGAACTCCCGCGTGCTGGAGTGGATCGTCAACCGCATCGAGGGCACCGCGAACGCCGAGGCCACCCCGATCGGCAATGTCCCGCACGCCGCCGACCTCGACCTCGAGGGCCTGGACGTGAACGCCGACGACGTCGAAGAGGCGCTCGCGGTCAACGTCGACGAGTGGAAGAACGAGATCCCCTCCATCGAGGAGTGGTTCGAGTTCATCGGCGACAAGCTGCCCTCGGGCCTGCGCGACGAGTTCGAGGCTCTGAAGCAGCGCCTCGCGTAAGACATGAGAAAAGGCTCGCCCGCACATTCCGTGCGGGCGAGCCTTTTTCGTGCGCCTGGTTACGAACCCATGGGCATCAGAAGGGATTTCGTCTCGCAGTAGGCGTCCAAGCCCTCGGGACCGTTCTCGCGGCCGATGCCGGAGGTCTTGTAGCCGCCGAACGGAGCGCAGGCGTCGAAGGCGTACCAGTTGATGGCGTAGGTGCCGGTGCGGACCTTCGCGGCGACGGAGGCGCCGTGTTCGATGTCGGTGGTCCAGACCGAGCCCGCGAGACCGTAGTCGCTGTCGTTGGCGATGGCGATGGCCTCCGCTTCGGTGTCGTAGGGCAGGACCGAGAGGACCGGGCCGAAGATCTCCTCGCGGGCGATCTTCATGGAGTTGGTGACATCGGCGAAGACGGTCGGCTTCACGTACCAGCCCGGCAGGTCGGCGGGGCGGTCGCCGCCGCGGATCAGGCGCGCGCCCTCCTCCTTGCCCGCGGCGATGTAGCCCTCGACGCGTTCGCGCTGCTTCTCCGAAATCAGCGGGCCGAGCTGGGCGGCCGGATCGTCGGGCAGGCCGACCGGGAACAGGTCGATGGACGCGTTGAGCGCCTCCAGGATCTCGTCGTAGCGGCCGCGCGGGGCCAGGATGCGGGTCTGGGCCACGCAGGCCTGGCCGCTGTTCATCAGGCCGGAGAAGGCGAGCTTGGGCATGTCCTCGATGTTCATGTCCGGCAACAGGATCGCGGCCGACTTGCCGCCCAGCTCCAGCGAACAGCGCTTGAGCTGGCTGCCCGCGATGCCGGCGATCTTGCGGCCGACCGCGGAGCTGCCGGTGAAGGTGACCTTGTCGACGCCCGGATGGGAGACCAGGTATTCGGAGGCGTCGGCCTCGGCGGGCAGCACCGACAGCACGCCCTCGGGCAGCCCGGCCTCGGCGAAGATGTCGGCCAGCAGATTGGCGGCCAGCGGGGTCAGCGGCGCGGGCTTGAGGACCACGCTGCAGCCGGCCAGCAGGGCGGGCGCCATCTTGTTGACGGCGAGGAAGAGCGGCACGTTCCAGGCGATGATGGCCGCGACCACGCCGACCGGTTCACGGGAGACCCGGGTGGTACCGAACAGACCGGTCCGAGTCTCGGTCCAGGGGAACGACTTTCCGAGCCCGGCGTAGAAGTCGAGGGTGGCGCGGGCGGGGACGTAGTTGAGGGTGCTGGCGGCCATGGTGGGCGCGCCCATCTCGGCGGAGAGGGTATTGGACAGCTCCCCGGCCTTCTGGTCCAGCAGCGCGACGGCGCGGGACAGCAGGGCGGCGCGCTCCTCCGGCGGGGTGGCGGGCCAGGGTCCGCTGTCGAAGGCCCGGCGCGCGGCCGCGACCGCGGCGTCCACATCGGCGCGGGTGACGACGGGCACGCTGCCGACGGTTTCCAGGGTTGCGGGCGAGACGACGGGCAGGGTGTCGGGGCTGGACGGCGCAGTCCACTGGCCACCGATGAACAGACTCTGGTACTCCATGAGAACACGTTACAGTTTTGCCCTCGCCGCTGTCTGGATCATGACCGGCTATCGTCCCGCTGACCGGGATTTTCTTTGAAATTCGACTCCTCGGTTTCTAAGTCGCCTTGTTACCGGTGAGGCAAAACATGATTCGAAATCCGAGTTGCCGGGCGGTGGCCTATGCTCGGCTGTGCACGCCTTTCTCCACCAATCTGGTCGGTTGCTATGCATTAGCTGAAACGAAAGGTAGATCCCTCGCATGACTGATGTGCGCATCGATGACTTCCTGCTCGGCGAGTTGTCCGATGCCGACCAGCCCGCGATCAGCACCCCCATGCAGCGGGCCGCCGGTCAGTTGCAGCGGGTCCTCCCGCCGGGGTGGCGGGTCGAGGTGGTGGAGGCGAGTTATCCGACGGTGCGCAAGGGGCAGCCGGTCCTGCGATTGATGTTGCCCGACGACTGAGCGAGCCGGATCCGGCGGGGGCGCAAGCGATTCCGCATACTCATGGCAAACGGTCAGCACTCAAAAAAATCGAATTCCAACCTGTCGGTTCGCTTTTCACCGAACGCACTATTGCATTCGACGGCCGTAGCGAGCATGCTTTATAGCTACCGTGGATAGCTCGCTCGATACATGAACCGTTACCGCACAGGGGAGTCCGAGTCATGGCGGTGCAAGTAGTCGGTCGATCGCTGATGACCAGTGATCTCACCCCGCATCAGGCGAAAAGCGTCGGCGTCGGCGGCTGGGTGGTGTCATTCCTGCCGGGCCGGACCCTCACCACCGCGCAGGCCACCGCCGCGCTCCAGGCGGCCGAGGCGGTTGCCGCGGTGAACGCTCTGGCCGGTCAGGTCGGGCTCACCGCGATGGAGACCGTCGGGTTGGCAATCCAGGAGTCACCGTGGGGCGAACCCGAGCCGTGCACCGGCCTACGCCGCATCTTCCGGCGCGGACTCGCCGAGCGCTGAGCCTGCTCAGGAGTTGACCGGGCGCGCCCGCTTGGTCGCCACCACGACCAGGTTGCTGACCAGCAGCTCCCGCAGGCCCGGCACGTGCACCAGCCACCAGGCCCAGCGCGGGTGATAGCGCGGGAACACCGCGAGAATCTCGATATCGTCCGGAGTTTCGCGCGCCCAGCGCAAACCCTCCGAGGCCCGCACCGCGAAAAGCGAACGGCCGAAACGATTCTTGGGCTCCCGGCCGTGCTTGCGCCGGTACCGCCGCGCCGCGTACTCACCGCCCAGGTAATGCCACGGCCCGGTCTCGTGGCCGCCGAACGGCCCCAGCCACACCGTGTACGAGAAGACCATCAGCCCACCGGGTTTGGTGACCCGCAACATCTCCTCCGCCATCAGCCACGGCTGCGGCACGTGCTCGGCCACATTCGAGGAGACACAGATCTCCACCGCGTCGTCGCGGAACGGCAGCGCCATGCCCGACCCGCGCACCGCGCCCGCCACCCGCAGCCCGGCCGCGTGCATCTCCGACGGATCCGGCTCGACCGGCAGATACCGCGCCCCCGCCTTCCCGAACTCGTCCGCGAAATAGCCCGGCCCGCCGCCCACGTCCAGCACGATGGTGCCGCGCAGCGACTCCCCGGTCAGATCCCGGTAAAAGTCGCCGACCAGTTCGGCGGTATCGGTGGCCACGCCGCCGTAGAACACGGCCGGATCGGTCTGCTCGAACCGGAAGCTGCCCAGCAGCCGTAGCGACCGGCGCAGCGTCGCCCGGCGGGCGAATCGCGGGCCCCGCCCGGCGCGGCGCGTGGAGGACCGATCAGCTCGAAGCACGGCGGCAAGTCTCGCACAGGCCCACAACCACGGCTGCAACCGGCGCTTCCCCGTCCTCGGCGGTCGGCCCACTCGCCGAAATGACGAGTGGTCGGATGACCACTGCTGGCCCGTGGCGGGTCCGCGGGCTATATGGTGGAGCCCATTGTCTGTCCGTCCTCGCCTGTGAACCTCTGGAGATCCGCCCGTGCGTGAAGTGCTGCTGCTGTGCTGGCGCGACACCGGGCATCCACAGGGTGGGGGCAGCGAGCGTTACCTGGAGCGGGTCGGCGCGCAGCTGGCCGCGCGCGGGGTGAAGGTGACGCTGCGGACCGCGGGGTATCCGGGGGCCGCCAAGCGCGAATCGATCGACGGTATCGAGATCAGTCGCGGGGGCGGGCGGTTCACGGTGTATCCGCGGGCGCTGGCGGCCATCGCGCTCGGCCGGTTCGGAATCGGTCCGCTCAAGGGACTGCGACCCGACGCGATCATCGACACCCAGAACGGCATCCCCTTCTTCGCGCGGACCGCGACCTCCGCGCCGACCGTGGTGCTGGTGCATCACGGGCATCGCGAGCAGTGGCCGGTGGCCGGGAAACTGGTCGGCCGGATCGGCTGGTGGATCGAATCCCGGCTCTCGCCGCGCGTGCACCGGCGCGATCAGTACCTGACGGTCTCGCTGCCCTCGGCCGAGGAACTGACCGGGCTCGGCGTGGCCGCGACGCGAATCGCGGTGGTGCGCAATGGCGCCGAACCGATTCCCGCACACCTGCCCGCCGGTGACGACGGCACCCGCACCCCGCATCCGAGCATCGTGGTGCTGTCGCGGCTGGTGCCGCACAAGCAGATCGAGGACGCCATGGCCGTGGTGGCCGGGCTGCGCGAGAGCGTGCCCGGCCTGCACCTGGACGTGATCGGCGGCGGCTGGTGGGACGGGAACCTGCGCGCGCACGCCCAGGAGCTCGGCATCGCCGACGCCGTCACCTTCCACGGCCATGTCGACGAGGACGAGAAGCATCGGCTGCTGGCCCGCGCCTGGGTGCACGTGCTGCCCTCGCGCAAGGAGGGCTGGGGGCTGGCGGTCATCGAGGCGGCCCAGCACGGGGTGCCCACCGTCGGATACCGGAGTTCGCGCGGGCTCACCGATTCCATCGTGGACGGGGTCACCGGCATGCTGGTCGACGATGCCGCGCAGCTCACCGCGGCCGTCGGCGATCTGCTCGGCAATCACGAGGCGCGCACGGTGCTCGGGGAGAAGGCGCGGGCCCGGGCGCGCGAATTCTCCTGGGAGCAAACGGGAAACGGCGTCTACGAGGTGCTCTCGGCGGTGACCCGGGGCGAGCGGGTCAGCGGATTGATCGCGCCCGCGATTCCGTAAAGCGAGCACGCCGCCCTACTACGCTTCATAGTGTTGAAGCATGTGGATCATCGTCGTCATCGCGCTAGTCAGCATTGTCGTGATCGGGGTGGGGTTCGCGCTCGGGTTCCCGAAGGAGTGACCGGCGCGCCGAAATCGTTGCCGCGGTGAGGAATCCGCCGAGCAGCAGGGTCGCCCACAGCAGGTGCGCCGCCCCCGATACCCGGCGGGCCTCGGGTGAGGCGTCATTGGATTCGATATCGCCCGGCACCCGGTACAGCGTCAGGTCCGGGTCGCTGTAGACCTGATTCAACTGGGCGAGAGTGCTTTTCGACTCCCCGAGCGGTCCGGGCGTATCGCCTTCGACCAGTACCCAGCCCACGCCGAGCGAGGCCAGTTCGGCCGCGGACTCGCCGCGCGCGAGCGCCTTCTCCACGCGCCGGGCGCGTTTGCCCTCACCGGCGACGACGCCGCCCCGCACCGGAAGTTCCCCGGTTTGCAACACATCCCGGCGCAGCATGCGCGGGGCCGGATCCAGGACCGGCGCGCTACCCGAATGCGAGAACTTCCGGAACATCCCGCCCGGCAGCACCGCGACATCACCGCGCTCGTCGACGATCTCGGCCACCCGCTGCCATCCGGCCGGATAGTGCACCGGCCGCAGTGACCCGCCGACGCCCCACGCCAGATCTGGCAGGGCGATCAGCGCCAGCACGATGAAAAGCGCTGCGGCCGAGCCGGTTCGAGCGCGCGGCGGCCGTTCGGCGCCCGCACCGTCCAGCACGTTCGCCGAGATCCACCGCCCGGCGATCCGGCATCCGGCCGCCGCGCACAGGGCGTAGGCGGGCACGGCGAGCGCCACATACTTCTGGGTGTCCCGCAGCAGCCCCGCGCCCGGCACCCGAGCCACCAGGAACTCGCCGACCGACAACCCCCACCCGGTCGCGCCGAACGCGGGAATCACGATGGCCGCCACCGCCAGCCAGATCAGCCGCCGTTCGACGGTTCCGGCGCGATAGGCCGCGCGCACCCCGATCACCACCGGAGTGAGCAGCAGAATCGTCCCCAACAGCGCGAAAAGACCGGTGCGGGAGTCCGGTACGGCGGTGCCGTTCCAGATACCGCCCAGTCCGGTCAGGCTGCCCAGGGTGCCGAGCCAGGGTTCGGCCCGGGCCGCGAAGGCCGCGATACCCGCCGGATCCGAGGGCGCGGCGCCCGCGCTCGACAGCGCCGTCGCGGTCAGCCATGGAGCCGCGGACAGGATCCAGAGTGCCACCGTCGCAGGCAGATTCCGCTTGCCGACCAGGACGAGGGCCACGAGTCCGGCCAGCAGGGAACCGGTCGGGGTCAGTCCGGCCGCCGCCAGGCAGGCGGTCAGCGCCGCCCAGGTGCCGAGGGTGCCGGACGGGGGCGCGGCCCGTAATCGGGCGGCCAGCAAGGCGATCCAGGGCAGGGCCGCATAGCCGGTGAGCAGGCTCCAATGCCCTTGGAGCAGGCGCTCGGCCACATACGGGTTCCAGATGGCGACGGTCGCGGCCACCAGCCGGGGGCCCACCGAGACATTCAGTAGCTCGCGCGCCAGCGCGGCCGCACCCCAACCGGCCAGCCAGATGGCAGCCAGCAGAATCGCTTTGACGACGATGCCGCCGTCCACGACCGGGGACAGGACCGCGATCAGAGCGTCCTGCGGGACGGCGCGCGGCGCGGCATCGCCCAGGCCGAGTGCGGAGTCGGTGAGAAACGAGCGCGGCGTGCTGACCGCGTCCCGTAATAGCAGATAGCCCGAACCCAGCAGCGGCCCCAGCACGACCGCGGCCAGCACCAGGCTGTACCCCGCCGGTATCAGCCCGCGCCACCGCCGCTCCCGGCTCTCCGCGTTCACACCCGGCACCCTAGCCGTCACGCGTCGCCCGCCACGCCACGCCGGTGATCACCAGCGTGGTCACCGCCGCGGTCACGGTCGCGATGACGATCAGCGAGAGCACCGAATGCGCACAGGTCAGCATGACCGCCACCCCGACACCCAACCCGATCCACGTGATCGCCGCCGGGGCCGTGCGATCCGCCGCGATGGCCGACAACAACGTCACCTGCAACACCGCCAGCAGCGCCCCCTCCAACGCGAACAACCACAGCAGCCCCTCGATCGGCGCGTAATCCCGCCCGGCGAACATCGGAGCCAGCGGCGCCGCCACCGCCGCCCCCGCCACGGTC
>NZ_BAAFGR010000227.1:0-9838 GCF_041154655.1 Nocardia sp. JMUB6875 | reverse complement strand
ACCGAGAGGGGGAGGAGGGCGACGTCGAAGTCCTTGGCGGCCAACTCCAATGCGAAGGCCTGGTCGGCCACCTCGATGACGGGGTGGCGGCAGGGGAAGAGGTCGTCGGCGATGGAGCGGATGCCCCAGCCGGGTGGGTAGTCGATGAAAC
Organism: Nocardia sp. JMUB6875; assembly: GCF_041154655.1. Classification (NCBI taxonomy): domain Bacteria; kingdom Bacillati; phylum Actinomycetota; class Actinomycetes; order Mycobacteriales; family Nocardiaceae; genus Nocardia; species Nocardia sp. JMUB6875. Next base: position 9,687 of record NZ_BAAFGR010000227.1, on the reverse strand, counting down.
GGATGCCGTCGAGGTCGGCTGTCCGGAAGGGGCGGCCGGCCAGGGGATGGCCGGGCGCGGTGCACAGTACGAGGGTTTCTTCGGTGATGAGATGGGTTGTGATGCCGGGGAATTCGTCGGAGCGGCCCGCGAGCAGGGCCAGCTCGAGCGAATTGTCGCGCAGGCCCGCCAGATTGCCCGCCATGCCGGAGATGCTCTGACGCATGCGCAGTGTCACCGCCGGGAAGCGCCGGTGCAGATCCGCGATGATGCCCGCGAGATCGAAATTGTGGACGTTCATGAGATTGCCGATGACGACCTCACCGCGGATCTCACCGCGCGCCGCGTCGATGGCGTCGACGACCTCGCCGCGGGCGCGCAGCAGCAGCCGCGCCGGAGCGACGGCGGCCCGACCCGCCTCGGTGAGCTCCAGCGTGCGCGGGGTGCGGTCGAAGAGGCGAACGCCGAGTTCGTGCTCGAGTTTGGCGACGCTGGTGGAGACGGCCGATTGCACGAGGTTCAGGGCGCGCGCGGCGGCGGTGAACGACCGGTGGTCGCAGCAGGCGACGAAGCATTCGATCTGACGGATCTCCATGCCCCGGAATCGTACGGCTGCCATCAATAATGGAGATGGCAGTATCGAAAACTATCGCTTTTGTTGATCCATTTGAGCGCCGACGATGAATCGGTGACTGTTTCGATGGCCCGCACGGCGGGCGAGCCTCGGCCCGGAGCCGAGGTGACACTGAGCCGGACCACCGTGCTCGTGTTCGCCATCACGGCCGGTTCGTCCGCGGCCGGCAACTACTACCTCCAGCCCCTGCTGCACGAGGTCGCCGGGGATCTGAGCATCTCCACCGCCACCGCCGCGCTGCTCGTGAGCGCGGCCCAGATCGGCTACCTGTGCGGCCTGGCCTTCCTGGTCCCCCTGGGCGATTTCCTGCGTCGCCACCGCATGGTCCCGGTCCTGCTGGCGGCCTCGGTCGCGGCCCTGCTGGTCTCGGCCTTCGCCCCGAACTTCCCCGTGCTGTTCACGGGCGTCATCGCCACCGGCGTGACAGCCTCGGCCGCGCAGGTGGTGGTGCCGTGGGCCTCGTCGCTGGCCCATCCGGACAAGCGCGGGCAGGTGGTCGGCACGGTCATGAGCGGACTGCTGCTGGGGATCCTGCTGTCGCGCGTGCTGGCCGGATCGGTGGCCCAGCTCGGCGGCTGGCGGGCGGTCCTGCTGGTGGCGGCCGGTCTCCAGGTGCTGATGGCGGTCAGCCTGTATGTCCTCGCACCCGCCACGCCGCGCGCCGCATCCGGCGAGAGCTACCCCGAGGTGCTGGCCTCGATCCTGGCCCTGATCCGCGAACATCCCGTGCTGCGTCAGCGCATGGCGCTCGGATTCCTTGTCATGGGCAGCTTCTCGCTCGTCTGGACCGCCATCGCCTTCCTGCTGGCCGGTTCGCACGGCAGTTCCTACCACTATTCGGAATTCACCATCGGCCTGTTCGGCCTGGCCGGTGTGCTCGGTGCGCTGGGCGCGCCCGTGGTGGGCCGCATGGCCGACCGCGGCCACCTGCGCCGGGTGACCACCCTGACTTGGCTTGTGCTGCTGGCGAGTTGGGCGCTGGTGGCCTGGGGTGCGCACAGCGTGGTCGCGCTGATCGCCGCACTGCTGGTCTTCGACTTCGGGATCCAGGGTTCGCACTTGACCAATCAAAGCGCCATCTACGCTCTGGACCCGGCCGCCCGCAGCCGCCTGACCACCGCTTATATGGTCACCTACTTCCTCGGCGGCGTCGCGGGCTCGGTGACGGCCGGTGTCGCCTACCAGGCCGGTGGCTGGACCCGGGTGTGCGAGATCGGCGCGGCCGCAACGGCTCTCGGGCTGGCATTGTGGGCGGTGTTCGCGCTCCGGCCACGGCGGGGCAGTGCGGTGTTCTGAAATGCGCATGCGCGAAAGCGATATGGGTTCGTTTCATCAAGGTGACGCGGCATTCCCATAGAGTGGGAGCGTGGCCGCACTCTTGACCCAAGGGCAGACCGGTGAACTGGGCGTCGCGGATATCACCGTGACGGTGCACTTCAGCGCGGGCATCGATCTCGCCGCGCTGCTGCTCACCGACCGCGGTGCGGTGCGCGACGACGCCGATCTGATCTTCTACAACCAACCCGCCGGGCCCGGCGTGCACCTGGTGCCCGGGCAGAACGCCCTTGCCGTGAGTCTGCGGTCGGTGCCGCAGGGGGTGGCGCACATTCGTGTGGTGGTCGCCCTCGATGATCGTGGGGGTCGGCTCGGGGACTACCCGCCCCCGCATATCGCAATCGCCGACGATCGCGGAAATCCGTTGTACGAGTACGTGATCGAGGGTCTCGGCAATGAGAACACGGTGGCGGCCGTGGACCTGGACCGGGGCAGCGACGGGTGGTACGCCCGCGCGGTCGGCTTCGGGCATCCGCGCGGATTCGCGGCGCTGCTCGCCGATCACGGCGTCTCCATCAGCAGTTCGAACCAGCCGGTGCGCGCGACCGCGCCGGTCATCGCGCCGGTGCTGCGCGCGGGCGACACCGTGGCGCTGCGGCGCCAGGGCACGGATCTGACCTTCGTGAAGATGGCGCTGGGCTGGGATCCCGTTCATGTGCAGCATAAATGGGGTTCGAAGCCGGTCGAGATCGATCTGGACGCCTCGGCGCTGGTGTACGCCGGGAACGACCTCGTCGATGCCGCCTACTACGGGCAGCTGGTGACCAAGGACGGGGCGATCCGGCATTCCGGCGACAACCTCACCGGTGAGGGCAAGGGCGACGACGAGGTCATCACCGTCGACCTCACCCGCGTCGGCCCGCACGTGACCTCCATCGTCTTCGTGATCACCTCCTACGCCGGGCACACCTTCGAACGCGTGCGCAATGCGTTCTGGCGCTTGATCGACGGCACCACCAGCTCCGAGCTGACCCGCTCGAATCTGAGCGCGGGCGGCCCGCATACGGGCATGGTGGTGGCGAAAGTGCATCGCGAGGACGGCATCTGGAAGGTGCAGGCGCTGGGCCATCCGATCCAGGCCGGGCATCCGGTCGAGGCGGCGGCACAGGTCGGCCAATTCCTCTGAGCGCCCGGCTCACTCCACAGTGATGCTCACTCGACGGTGATGAACCGCCCCAGCTGCGGCACCGCCTCACCGGGATGCTTGGCCTGGAAGCCCTCCCCGATGGCCTCCAACCGCCACTCCCCGCCGGAGCGAAACACCTTCGCCATGGCGATCGCCGTGAACGGCATCCCGCCCGCGAGCGCGTAGCGGGCCAGCTCGGCCTGCGTGGTGTCGTCCACCAATCGGCAGTAGGCATTGTTGACCTGCGCGAAGGTCTGCCCCTGATAGGAGGTGACGATGAACAGCAGCGTATTGACCCGGCGTGGAATACGAGTCAGGTCCACCGTGATCTGCTCATCGTCGCCGGCCCCGCCGCCACCGACGAGGTTGTCGCCCGAATGCTGGATCGAGCCGTCCTTCGAGGTCAGCTGCCCGTAGTAGGCGACATCCACCAGATGCCGGTCCGCGAACATCGCCACCCAGGCATCCAGATCGATATTGACCGCGCGCCGCCCGAAAAGCCCGCTCTTACTGGCCGGAGCCCAGCCCAGTCCCATCCGGATCCGGGTGAGCGCCACCCCGCCCTCCTTGCGCAGCGTGACCCGCTGGCCCTTGGACAGATTGACCGGACGCCCGCGCGACAGCTCACCCTCGCGCGGAGTCTGGGGAGCGGGCGCGACCGGCGGTTGCGTGGCATAGGCCGAATTCGGCGGTGGCGCAGTGGGATACGGCGAAGGCGGCGGGGGCTGCGTCGGATACGGCGAAGGCGGTGTCACATAGGTCGGTTCGACGGGCGCCGGATAGGCCGTGGGCGGAGGCGGCGGCGGGGGAGCGGGCTGCGTGCGCACCGGCGGCGGCGCATCGTCGACCGTCACCCCGTGATCGGTGACCAGCGCCGCGAACCCACCCGCGTAACCCTGCCCGACCGCGCGCACCTTCCAATTCCCGAACCGCCGGTACAGTTCCACCGCGATCACGATCGATTCGCTCTGCAGATCCTCGATCTTGTACTCGTAGAGCGGATTCCCGCCCTGATCCGCGACCACCGCGACCGGCGGCGCGATCCGCCCGAAGGTCGCCCCGGTCCCGTCGAGGGTGATCACCGCCCGGATCTGCGCGATATCGGCCGGCACCTGCGCCAGCGACACCACCAGCTCGGCGGGCTGCCCCGACACCCCGTTCCGCAGCCGCACCCCCGGCCCCGAAGGCTGGTTGTAGAACACGAAATCCGCGTCGGAGCGTACCTTCCCGTGCTCGGTCACCAGCAGCGCCGACAATTCGGCGGTGACCGCCACCCGAACGGAAACCACCACCTCCGTGGCGTTCAAAGCCCCGTTCTGACCCTTGACTAGCGATGTGGACAAGGCCGACCCTCCCGTATCGAAAACGTCCCCCTGCCACTGTAGGAGCCTCGGTGCCGCTCAGCACCCGAGCTGATCGGCAAGATCCAGGAAATCCACTGCATTGATATCGAACTCGTCGGAGAACTCGGCATCGGCCAGCGCCGGATCGCCGTATTCGAGTGGCCGGGCGATGAACGCCGTCGGAAATCCGAGCGCTTTCGCGGCGCGAATGTCGTATTTGTGGCTGGCCACCATCATGATCTCGCCGGGCTCGAAGCCCAGATAGCGCGCCGCGAGGTGATAGGTCCGCGGATCCGGTTTGAACACGCCCACCATTTCCGCCGCGAAGATCGCGTGCCAGGGCAGGCCGCCGCGCCGCGAAATCTCCACCACGGCACTGACATCGGCGTTCGAGAGGGTGGCCAGCGTGAAGCGCTCCCGCAGGCGCGTCAATCCCGGCACGGTGTCGGGCCACGGTTCCAGCCGCGCCCAGGCCCGCGTGAGTTCGTCCCGCGCTGTCGGCTTCAGATCGATCCCGTCGGCCTCGAGCAGCGGATCCAGCGTCCCGCGATAGACCGACGCCACGCTCACCCAGGGCCCCTGCTCGGGCTGCCGGGAGGTCTCGGTGAAATACGCCGCCCGCCACCGGTTCACGAATTCGGACCAGTCGTGCCCGGGTGCGAGCGGTCCGGCGATGGCCTCGGCCGCGCACCGGATGGTGGAATGGAAATCGGTCGCCGTCCCCTGGACGTCGAACAGCAACGCCTTGATCACGCACAGACCGTACCCATCGCCCGGGCGGGAATGGGCTGAGTTGTTTCTCATAGTCCGTGGGCCGGGCGCGGAATTAGGCTGGCGGAATGGAGACCGGGCGAGCCAGTCGGACCGCATTGGCGACCGCGTACGCGCGTGCGTATCACCAGCTTTCGGGGGAGCCGCGCATATTCACCGACCCGCTGGCCGCGCCGATTCTGGGGGTGACGGCGGATCGGCTAGCGGAGCTGGACACGGCGACGCTGGACCAGCCCGGCGGCAACGATCCGCGGCGGCGGGGACGGCGGTACTTTCTGGCCGCGCGGGCCCGGTTCGCGGAGGAGATCGTGGCCCGGGCCGTGGCCGAGGGGACCCGGCAGGTGGTGATTCTCGGGGCCGGGCTGGACACCTTCGGATATCGGAATCCCTATGCCGCGGTGACGGTATTCGAGGTCGATCATCCCGATACCCAGGAATGGAAGCGGGAGATGCTGGCGGCGGCCGGAATCGAGATTCCCGAATCGGTCACCTTCGTCCCGGTCGATTTCGAAACCGACACCCTGGCAGCGGGTTTGGATCACGCCGGATTCCGCCGGGACGAACCGGCCGTCTTCGTATGGCTGGGTGTGGTCATGTATCTGACCCGCGACGCCATCGCCGACACTCTGCGTTTCATCGCGGGCCAGGCGCAGCCGGTGCGGGTGGTCGCCGATTACCTCTGTCCCGGAACCACTTCCGAGGAGCGCGAGGCGCTGCGCAAACGCGCCGAGCGGATCGCCGCGATCAACGAACCCTTCCTGAGCTATCTCGAACCCGACGAGTTCGCCGAACTCCTGCGCGTGCTCGGCTTCGACACGGTCGAGCAATGGACGCTGTCCGAACTCATCCACGAATACCTCGAGGCCCCGATACCGGAGCTGGCGGCCGGGGGCGGCCCGTCCCGGATCGCGTGCGCGAGCCGCGGGGCCTGAGCCTCACCTTCCCAGTTTGCTTGACATTTGCACTGGTAGCCTCGCTGCGGGGGCGCATGAGCGGCATGTTGCCTACCCGCTTCGGACCGGGTAATCGTTTCGCTCGTGTGAGGAACGCGAAACGAGGCCGAAGATAGGAAACCGGTGACCGCCGAAGTTTCTGCGGCGCGCCGGGCACGACAGCCGCGCGGCCGCATGAGAACAGCGACCCTGCCGCGACTGCTGACCGCGGCGGCGGAGTGCAATCCCACCGGAATCGCCCTGCGTTCCGGTGCGCGGGCCTTGACCTACGCCGAACTCGACGAGCGCTCCACCCGCCTGGCGCGGGTCCTCATCGGCCGCGGTCTCGGACCTGGCGACCGGGTGGTGCTGGCCCTGCCGCGCTCGATCGAGGCCGTGGTCGCGGTCTGGGCGGTCGCCAAATCGGGTGCCGCGTTCGTGCCCGTCGACCCGAAGTATCCGCCGGACCGGGTGGCCTACATGCTCGCCGACGCGGGCGCGGTCTGCGGCCTGACCCTCGCCGCCACGCGCGATCGCCTGGGCGACGCCCTGGAGTGGCTCGAACTCGACGGCCCGGACTGCACCGAGGCGCTGGCCGACGCCTCGGCCGAACCGGTGCACTTCACCGAACGCACCCGCCGCCTGTACGGCGAGGACATCGCGTATGTGATCTACACCTCCGGCTCGACCGGCCGCCCCAAGGGCGTGGCCGTCACCCACACCGGTCTGGCCGGGCTCTGCCGCGAACAGACCCGTCGCTTCGGCATCACCGCGGACGCCCGCACCCTGCACTTCGCGTCCCCGAGTTTCGACGCGGCCGTACTCGAACTGCTCCTGGCCGTCGGCTCGGCCGCCACCATGGTCATCGCCCCGGCCGATTGCTACGGCGGCGGCGAACTCACCGAGCTGTTGCGCGCCGAGCGGGTGACGCATGCCTTCATCACCCCGGCCGCGCTGGCGGGCATGGACGCCGCGGATCTGCCCGATCTCCGGGTGGTGGTCGCGGGCGGCGAGGAGTGCCCGCCCGATCTTGTTGCCCGATGGTCGCCGGGCCGCTCCTTCTTCAATCTCTACGGGCCCACGGAAACGACTGTGGCCGCGACCATCAGCCATGCGCTGACCCCCGCCGAGACCGTCACCATCGGCGGACCCATCCCCGGGGTGGCGGCCATGGTGCTCGACGCCCGGCTACGCCCGGTGCCCATGGCGGTGGCCGGTGAGCTGTATCTGGCCGGGCCGGGCCTGGCCCGCGGCTATCACGGGCAGGCCGGGCTGACCGCCGCCCGCTTCATCGCGCATCCGAATGGCAAGGGGGAGCGCGTCTATCGCACCGGTGACGTGGTGCGATGGGTCTGGGGCGGCGACAGCGCGCCGGTCCTGCAGTATCTGGCCCGCAGTGACACGCAGGTGCAGATCCGGGGTTTCCGGGTGGAGCTCGGCGAGATCGACGCGGTGCTGGCCGCGCACGAATCCGTGTCCTTCGCAACGACTGTCGTGCATCGACTACCCAGCGGGGCCGATGCCCCCGTCTCCTATGTGCTACCCGCATCCGGCGCCGTCGTCGACACCGCCGCCCTGACCGAGCTTGCGCGCCAGCAACTTCCGCGCCATGCGGTGCCCGCCGCCATCACGGTGATCGATCGCATCCCCATGACTCCGGTCGGCAAGCTGGATCGAGCCGCCCTGCCCGCCACGGAATTCGGTCCGCGCCGCTACCGGCCGCCCGCGACCGAGACCGAGCGGATCGTGGCCGCCGCCTTCACCGAACTCCTCACCGGCCGTGTGGGACGCGACGACGACTTCTTCGAGATCGGCGGAAACTCCCTGCTGGCAACGCGTTTGGCGGGACGCCTGAGGGTCGCCCTCGACCTGCGGGTGCCCGCGCTGCTGGTGTTCGAGCACCCCACGGTGGCCGCGCTGGCCGCCGCCGTGGACAAGCTCTCGACCGGGACCGATTCGATGCGGCGGCTGCCGCTGGCCGCACGTTCCGACCGAGGGGAGCGGCCGCCGCTCGCACCGGCCCAGCAGCGCATGTGGTTCCTGGCCCGCCTGGACCCGTCCTCGGCGGCCTACAACATTCCGTTCGCGCTGCGGCTGTCCGGCGAGCTCGAGGTGGCCGCCTTCGGTCTCGCCGTACGAGATCTGCTGGAACGGCACGAGATCCTGCGCACGGTCTATCCCGAGCACGAGGGCGGCGGCTATCAGGACATCCGGCCCGTCGCCGACGTCTCGCTGGATCTGACGCCCATGGAGCTCGCCGAGGACGCCCTGCGTTCGGAACTGATCACGTTGGCGGGCAGGGGATTCGACGTGACCGCCGAGATCCCGCTGCGGATTCGCCTGTACCGCATTGCAGAGGGCGAATACGTGCTCGGCGTCGTGATCCACCATCTGGCCGCGGACGGATTCTCCATGGTCCCGCTCACCCGCGACCTCATGACCGCCTACAGCGCCCGCACACAGGGGACGGCACCCGACTGGACGCCGCTGCCGGTGCAATACGCCGACTACGCCCTGTGGCAGCACGAATTGCTGGGCGCTGCAACCGATTCCGACTCCCTAGTGTCGACCCAGCTGCGGTATTGGCGTGAGGCGCTGGCGGGTCTGCCGTCGCTGCTGGAACTGCACACGGACCGCCCGCGCCCGCCGGTGGCATCGCATCGCGGCGCCGCCCGGCATTTCCAGGTGGACGCCGCCGTGCACCGGGCGCTCGAGGATCTGGCCCGCGCCCAAGGCGTCTCGCTGTTCATGGTGGTGCACGCGGCACTGGCCGTCCTGCTGGCCCGGCTGGCCGCGACCGACGATATCGCCGTCGGCGCACCCGTGGCCGGTCGCGGCGAGCCCGAACTCGATGATCTCGTCGGCATGTTCGTCAACACCCTGGTCCTGCGCACCCGCGTCGACGCGGCGGAGAGCTTCACCCGGCTACTGGGCCGGGTCCGGGAAACCGATCTGGGTGCCTTCGCCCACGCCGAGTTGCCCTTCGAACGACTGGTGGCCGACCTGGACCCGCCCCGGACCCAGGCCCATCACCCGCTGTTCCAGGTCGCACTGTCCTTCCAGGATTTCGGCGAACGGCAATTCCGACTACCCGACCTGACCGTGTCGGCGATCGACCTGGGTGAATCGGTCTCACCCATGGATCTGCAATTGACCGTCGTCCTGCGTACCCATGCGGAAGAGCCAGCGGGACTGAACTGTTCGTGGCGGTACGCCACCGACCTGTTCGACGAGGCGACTATCGAAACCTTCGGACGGCGATTGAGCGCGCTACTGGCCGCCGTCGCCGGAGATCCGGAGCAGCCGGTAGGCGATCTACCCCTCACCGGTGCTGCCGAGCTGGCGGAATTCCCGACCAGCGGACCGAATCAGGCGGTGCCGCAACGCTTCCTCTTCGATGCCTTCCGTGACCAGGCGCGGCGAACCCCGGACGCGACGGCGGTCACCGGCGAGGGATCCTCCCTGACCTACCGGGAACTGTCGGATCGCTCGAATCGCCTGGCGCGCAAGCTGATCAGTATGGGTGTCGCACCCGGCACCACGGTCGGTCTCACCCTCCCGCCCGGC
>NZ_BAAFGR010000226.1:0-9982 GCF_041154655.1 Nocardia sp. JMUB6875 | reverse complement strand
CGCCTCGGCCAGCCGCCTACGCAATTCCGAATCGGTTTGCGCCGCACCGTAGTTCTCCGCCCGCGCCGTCCCGGCTCCGATCAGCACCACATCGGCCAGATCCCGCAGCAGCGCGAACACCGTCTTGTCGGCGGGCGTCCCCAGCCCGCCGGACCGCCCGTCCACCGTGACCGCCCCATCGATGCTGGTGACGAAGTTGACACGGACATACGGGACGGATGGCTCTACCGGATAGGCGTACAACTCCACCAGCTCGTCGCGGGTGAGATCTGTGAGCTGAATCGCATTCGGCATACGCTGCATAAGGACCTATCCCACCACGCCTCTAGGCTTGCCCGGTGCAACAACGCCTCGTCGATCGCCACCCGGAGGTTCCGGCCGACCAGCTCGTGGCCCAGATGGTTCCGCCGCCCACCTTCGACGAGGTGAGCTTCGGTTCCTACATTCCGGACCCGAACGAGCCCTCCCAGGCCGCGGCCGTGCGGACGGCCGCCCAGTTCGCCGAGCGCGTGACCGCCCTGCGCAAGGCCGCGGACAAGAAGCCCCTGTTCGGGAAGAAGAAGCCGGTGCACGGCATCGGCCTCTACCTCGACGGCGGTTTCGGCGTCGGCAAGACCCACCTGCTGGCCTCGATCTTCCACAGCGTGCCCAGCCCCAAGTCCTTCGGCACCTTCGGCGAGGTCACCAATCTGGTTGGCGCGCTGGGCTTCAACAATGCCGTCGAGCGGCTGTCGGCCAACAGCGTGCTGTGCATCGACGAGTTCGAGCTGGATGATCCGGGCGACACCATGCTGGTCTCGCGCCTGCTCACCGAGCTGACCGACCGCGGCGTCTCGATCGTGGCGACCTCCAACACTCTGCCCGGTCAGCTGGGCGAGGGCCGCTTCGCCGCGCAGGACTTCCTGCGTGAGATCAAGAAGCTGGGCTCGCTGTTCGAGGCCGTGCGCGTGGACGGCCCGGACTACCGCCACCGCGACCTGCCGCCCGCCCCCGAGCCGACCTCCGCGGAGGATCTGGTCGAGAAGGCCGCCGCCACAGCGGATTCCACCCTCGACGATTTCGACGCGCTGACCAAGCATCTGAGCACCCTGCACCCATCGCGGTACGGCGCGCTCATCAATGGTGTGTCGGCCGTGTACATCTCGAACATCCATCCGGTCGCCGACCAGGCGGTGGCGCTGCGCATCGTCGTGCTGGCCGACCGCCTCTACGACGCGGGCATCCCGGTGACGGTGTCGGGCGCGAAGCTGGACCAGATCTTCACCCAGGAGATGCTGGACGGCGGCTACCGCAAGAAGTACCTGCGCGCGATCTCGCGTCTGCTGGCGCTGTCGCGGTTCGAGGCTCCGGTGCACGCGTAAAACGCGCTTGTCGGACCCGCTGTTTCTCATAGTTGCCTTAGGTAATAAATTCCGGGGGTCAGCGAAAGCCGGGCCGGATTCGGTTTTCGGCCCCGGAAGGAGAAACACCTTGCGTACCCGTGCTGTGAAAGCTGCCGCGGTGGTCACCATCGCCATGTCCGCGACTCTCGGGTCGGTGGCGACCGCCTTCGCCGCCGATCCGCCCGCGGCGACCAGCAGCGTGCTGGTCAACACCGACAACCGCGCCCTGGGCCTGACCGGTGTCCTCAACGCCCGTGACGCGGGCGGCTACCAGACCGCCGACGGCCACACCGTGCGCACGGGCCTGGTCTTCCGCACCGGCGACCTGTCCAAGGCCACCGACGCCGATCTCGCCGCGCTCACCGCGAAAAACGTTGTCTCCGTGCACGATCTGCGCACCTCCTACGAGCAGCAACTGATGGGCGTCGACAAGGTCCCCGCCGGCGCGAGCGAGCACCACGACGACATCATCGGCCAGGCCCCGCCGCAGGTGATGGCGTCGACCCTGTCCGCGGGCACCGACCTGTACCGCGCCTTCATCACCGCGCCGGGCGCGAGCGAGGGCTTCGCCAACGTGCTGCGCGATATCGCCTACAATCCCGGCGGCGTGCTGTTCCACTGCACCGCGGGCAAGGACCGCACCGGCTGGACCTCGGCCGTGCTGCTCACCCTGCTGGGCGTGGACAAGGACACGGTCTACTACGACTACCTGCTGTCCAACTACTACCGCGGCGCCAAGGACGGCGACATGATGAACGGCGTCTCCGCCGCCGCCCTGGATTCGGCCTTCGACCAGGTGAACAAGAGCTACGGCAGCTTCGACAACTACGTGCGCGACGGCCTGAAGCTGTCGGACGCGGATGTCGCGGCGCTGAAGGCGAAACTGCTCGCCTGACAGGTGCTTCCGCACTCCTCGATCGGTCCCGTATGTTTGCTAGAAACTTGCCGGGTGCCGATCGAGGAGACAGCGCATGCTTCGTTCCCGTGGATTACGCCTAGCCCTGAGTTTCTCGGCCGCCGTCGCGGTGAGTATCGGCGCGGCGGGAACCGCGTCCGCCGTCGAAGCGCCCACTCCGACTTCGGCGGTCGTCATCGGTGTCGATGAACGCGCGCTACCGCTGCCGGGCGTCGAGAATGCCCGTGACACAGGCGGTTACCGCACCACCGACGGCAAGACCGTCCGCACGGGGCTGGTCTTCCGTACCGGCGAACTGGGCAAGGCGAGCGATCAGGCGCTGTCCTGGCTCACCGACCACAACCTGAGATTCGACGAGGACCTGCGCACGTCCTACGAGATCGCGATGTCCCCGGACCGGGTCCCGGCGGGTGCGGTGTTCCACAACGAGGACGTGATCGGCCAAGCTCCGCCGCAGGTCGTGCTCTCCACCTTCAGCGCGGGCACCGATCTGTACCGCGCGTTCATCACCACGCCGGGTGCGAATCAGGGTTTCGCGCAGATCCTGCGCGACATCATCGACACCACCGACGGCACCGTCCTGTTCCACTGCACCGCGGGTAAGGACCGCACCGGCTGGATGGCCGCGGTCATGCTGACCATCCTGGGTGTGGACCGCGACACGGTCTACTACGACTACCTGCTGTCGAACTACTACCGCAATGCCGCCCCGGGCGATGCCCTCAACGGCGTCGTCTCCTCGGCCCTCGACGCCGCCTTCGACCAGGCGAACCAGTCCTACGGCAGCTTCGACGGCTACGTCCACAACGGTCTGGGCCTGTCCGACTCCGATATCGCCGCCTTGAAGGCGAAAATGCTGTCCTGACAACCGCTTTCGCCCAGCTCGGGAGGGCGTGACCCGGATAACAATTGACGGCCGTGTCGAGTCCGGCCTACTCTACGAACCCTCATGGGTTTCTTCTTCTTGTTCGTGTGATCAGTTCGCCGCGTTGAGCTTCGCTCCGCCGCGAGTCCCTCATTCACCCCAATAAATGGGAGATCACTGTGCTTACCCTCCAATCTGCTGTCGTGTCCCAGCTCACCCTGTCCGCGGTGAGCAAGCGTTATGCCGACCGTGTCGTGTTCAATGCGGTGAGTCTGTCCATCCGCCCCGGTGAGAAGGTCGGCGTGATCGGCGACAATGGTGCGGGCAAGTCAACTCTGTTGCGGCTCATCGCAGGTCGGGAAGTTCCCGACAATGGTGAGCTGATCGTGGCGGCGCCGGGCGGCATCGGTTACCTGGCCCAGACCCTGGAGCTGCCGCCCACCGCCACCGTCGCCGACGCTATCGACCTGGCGCTGAGTGATATTCGTGGCCTGGAGTCCCGAATCCGCACGGCCGAAGCCGAATTGGCGGTGCCGGGTTCGCTCGGCCGCCGCCTGGAGCGCTACACCGACCTGGTGGCCCGCTTCGAGGCGCGCGGCGGCTACCAGGCCGAGGCCCGGGTGGACGCGGCCCTGCACGGCCTCGGGCTGCCCGGACTCGACCGAAATCGCCTGCTGGGCACGCTCTCCGGCGGGCAGCGGCGACGACTGGCGCTGGCGGCCACCCTGGCCTCCGCACCGGAGTTGCTGCTGCTCGACGAGCCCACCAACGATCTCGACGACAGCGCGGTCGAATGGCTGGAACGGCAGCTGCGCGAGCACGACGGCACCGTCGTCGCGGTCACCCACGACCGAGTCTTCCTCGAGCGCATCACCTCCACGGTGCTCGAGGTCGACGCGGGCAAGGTCGCCCGCCACGGCAACGGCTACACCGGATACCTGCGCGCGAAGGCCGCGCGACGGCATCGCCAGGAGCTCGAATACCGCGAATGGCGCACCGAGCTGGCCCGCAACCAGCACCTGGCCGAATCCAATGTGGTTCGCCTGGACGCGATTCCGCGCAAACTCCCGCTCGCGGTATTCGCGGCGGGCCCCTTCCGGACCCGCAGCCGCGGCCACGGCGCGCAATCGCGCATCCGCAACGCCAAGGAGCGGGTGTCTCGCCTGACCTCGGAACCGGTTGCGCCACCGGCGGATCCGCTCCGGTTCAGCGCGGAGCTGGCCACGACCGGCGCCGCGGCGGCGGTGATCGACGAGACCGACACGCTACCGGTCGCGGAGGTGAATTCGGTTGCGGTGGAAGGGCGGCTGCGCTTGGACGGCCTGCGGATCGAGGTGGGCGAGCGGCTCTTGGTGACCGGACCGAATGGCGCGGGCAAGACCACGCTGCTGCGGCTGCTGGCCGGTGAGTTGGCGGCTGACGTCGGTGTGGTGAGCGTGCGCGGCCGGGTCGGGCATCTGCGGCAGGAGGAATCCCCGTGGCCGCCGGAGCTGACCGTGCTGGAGGCGTTCGCCGCGGGCCGGGTCGGCTACCCGGACGAGCATGCCGGAGAGTTGTTGTCGCTGGGTCTGTTCCACCCGGCGGAGCTGCGGCTGCGGGTCGGTGAACTGTCCTATGGTCAGCGCCGCCGCATCGAATTGGCCCGCCTGGTCACCGATCCGGTGGATCTGCTGCTGCTCGACGAGCCGACCAACCACCTGTCCCCGGCCCTGGTCGAGGACCTGGAACAGGCGCTGGACGGCTACACCGGCGCGGTGGTGCTGGTGACCCACGATCGCCGCATGCGGCAGCGATTCGCGGGCCGCCACCTCGAGCTCGGTGGGACTGCCGCAGGACAGCTCAGAGCTGGTGCTTCATGACGTAGTCGTGGTGCAGCTGGGTCCCGACCGTGAAGGTCTTGGTCCCGGCCACGGTGAACCCGTGTTTGCCGTAGAAGCGCTGGGCGCGGGCATTCTGCTGGTTCACGCCCAGCCACACGGCCGTGCTTCCGCCATCGCGGGCGGCGTCGAGGGCGGTGCGCATGAGCGCCCCCGAGACGCCGTTCCCGTGCTGGCCGGGCATCACATACATCTTGCTGATCTCGGTCACCGGCCGCTCGGTGATGACCGCGGCCACATCCGGGTCGGCGGGCGGAAAGGTGTTCAGCAGCGCGTAGCCGACGATCCGTCCGTCCTGAACCGCCTTGAGAACCACCCGTTCCGGATCGGCGAGGTACTCGGCGAACCTTTCCGGGGACAGGTTCGCGGCGATGAACGCGGCCTCGTCCTCGGGTGTCGATCCGGGCGGGCAGGCCAGCGGGAAGGTCGCGGCCGCCACGGCGGCCAGCGCGTCTATGTCGTCGGTTTCGGCTCGGTCGATGGTCGTGTCGATGTCTGGGGAATCGCTCACCGCTCCAGTCAAGCAGGTTCGGCCGCGGCCGCCGCGGCCGAGGTGCTCGCACCGTTGCGGGTGTGGAAGATCCGCGCGAACCCGATCAGCACCACCGCGAGGGCGAGCGGAATCGCGAATCCGGCACGGAGATTCGCCGCATCGGCGATCCCGCCCACCACCGCGCCGCCGACCAGCGTGCCCGCGTAGTTGAACAGGTTGAGCCGCGCGATGAGCGCGTCCAGATCGCGGCCGCTGGTGAGTTGCCCGGCCTCGCTGAAGCACAGCGGCGCGATCACCGGCAGCCCGATGCCCGCGATCAGGAACCCGAGGATGGCCGCGATCGGTCCCGGCGCCGCGACCACGATCACCAGTCCGATCGACCCGACCGCCGCGGCCGCCCGCACCACCGCGCGCGGTCCGAAGCGCCGCACCCACAGATCGCCGGTGAGCCGTCCGAGCAGCGACGCGCCCTGATAGGCGGCCAGCGCC
Source organism: Nocardia sp. JMUB6875 (assembly GCF_041154655.1). Taxonomy (NCBI): domain Bacteria; kingdom Bacillati; phylum Actinomycetota; class Actinomycetes; order Mycobacteriales; family Nocardiaceae; genus Nocardia; species Nocardia sp. JMUB6875. The sequence goes on along the minus strand of NZ_BAAFGR010000226.1, from coordinate 3,960 downwards.
AGCGCGGCCAGCGTGGAGGAGGACAGCAGTTCGTCCTTGAGGTACAGCGCCGACCAGTTGCCGACCGCCAGGTCGATGGCGAAGGCCAGCGCGATCACCACCCCGAACAGCAGGAAGATCCGCACCGGCACCGCACTGGTCGGTTCGTGTTCGGCCGGACCGGCTTCCGCCTCATCGGTGCCCAGCAGTCGCGGCCCGGCCCCGAGGCAGCCCGCCAGCACCAGCGCCGCCGCGATCAGCACCGCGCCCCACACCGGCACGTCCAGCGCCTCCGACGCCGAGACGAACAGCGCGCCCACGATCGAGCCCGCGCTCCACGCCGCGTAGAACGAGGACAGCACGAATCGGCCATAGCCGTGTTGAATGAAGACCGCTTGCATATTGGTTCCGGCGTCCACGATGCCGACCGCCACGCCGTACACGGCCAGCGCCACGAACAGCAGAATCTTGTTGGGCGCCGCCGCGATTGCCACGCCCGCCACCGCGATCAGCCCGAGTCCGATGCGCAGCGCGGTCCGGCTCGACCAGCGCAGGGCCAATCGTTCCGCGGTCACGCTGCCCACGCCCGCGAGCAGCGAGATGATCGCGACCAATGCCACGATCAGGCCGTCGGTGAGCGCGAATCTTTCCTTCACCTGGGGTAGTTCGGTGAGGATCACGGCCAGGAAGAACCCCTGCAGCGCGAAGGCCACCGAGTTGGCGGCGCGTGCCTGCCGCAGTGCCGGGGCGAGCGCCCGCAACTGCGGGTCGGGGGACTGCGGGGGGAGCATGGCGAAAGAGTAGCGGCGGCAAGACGGTCCGGCATCCCGGGCATCGGTTACGAACCGCCTCGCGCTTGATCACACGAGGCTCGCGATCGGGTAACGAATCTGGTCGCTTTCCTGCCGGGTGGTGGCCGCGTTGCTGCACTCTGGAAGTAACGGCACGGGCTGGTGGTTTCCGATGAGACGGAAGCGGTCCCTGCGGTGGAGTGTGGTGGCTGGGGTGATCTTGTGAGAACGAGGCGAGTCCAGGGTCCGCGCGAGCATTCGGTGGCCCTGGCCGACCCGGATCCGCGCTCGAATCCGACGACGGCGGTGGGGGATTCGCGTGATTCGCGCGGGCATGCGGCGGGGGAGCGGTGCCGGGAATCCGACTGCCCGGATTGCCGCTGGGATGTGCGGCGGCTGGAGTTCTGGTTACGCGGGCGGCTGCTGGCCGCGGGCGCCGAGGACGTTCAGGTGGATGCCGCGTTCGGCACGCACACCGTGGACGTGCTGTGGCGCAAGGGCGATCGGGTGTGCGCCATCCAGGTGTCCAGCGCCCCACCCGAGTTGACCCGCGCGCGGGTGCTCACCACCGAGCTGCGGACCGGGGGTTGTAGCGAGGTGCTATGGGTTTGCCCGCCCGGATTCTGGACGGCGCAACTGCCGGCCGTGGGCATCGACGACTTCGCCGCCGAGGGCTGCGAATACCGGGTGGTCGGCGGCATGCTGGCCGCCGGACCGGGTGGAGTGGCCGCGGCTCGCCAATCCGCCTGCGAACTGCGTGAATTCATTACGGGCTGGGTGGCCGAGGAGATAGCGTTCGGCTGCCGCGACGAGCACACGGGAGGATGGGCGACGGTGACCGACTGGGAGCGCCACACCAGAACCCAGGCCGCCGTCATCGCACGGCAGCGCCAGGAACTCATGAACCAGCGCACGGCACTCGCCTTGGCGCGCAAGGCAACCCGCGACAAGACGAAGCAACTCCTGCGCCTGACCCACCGTCTGGAACGCGCCGAGATCGCCGCTCAACAGCAGGCCGACGACCTGGCCCAGACCCGCCGCAAGATCGCCGACCACAACCGCGTCGACGCGACCCTGCGATTGACGGTGGCAAGCCAGAAAACGGCGATCATGCACTGGCAGCTCATCACCTGGTTCGCGGTGATGGTCATCGTCACGTTCATCGTGGCGGGACTGGTGCTGAAGTAGCCGTAGGGGGTTCGGGGGCGAAGCCCCTGAGAGTTACGAGAGTTGTCCCCTTCCCTCTTCAACATATATCGCATAGGGGGGCTTGCGGCAAGGCCCCGGTGATGGCGCACAATCGTCGGCCGAAGGTCAGTACCTGCGGAAATAGCTTCCGCGAATTGCTGATCCGGACTTCGACGATGGGTGGTCTTCATGTTCGATGTGATCATTACCGGTGCCGGGCCGACGGGTTTGATGCTGGCTTGCGAATTGCGCCTGCAGGGCGTCGAGACACTGCTGATCGACCGCGACCCGGAACCGACCAAGGTCGTGAAGGCGATGGGCATGCATGCCCGCACGGTCGAGATCCTCGACCAGCGCGGGATCGCCGACCGCTTCCTCGAGCTCGGCACCCAGCATCCGACCAACGGCTTCTTCGCGGGCATCTACACCGCCACACCGATCGAGCTGGACACCACATTCCCGTTCGTCCTCGGCCTGCAGCAGCCGATCACCGACCGCCTGCTGGCCGAGCGCGCGGTCGAACTGGGCACCGAGATCCGGCGTGGCACCGAACTGGTCGGCCTGGCCCAGGACGAGAACGGCGTCACCGCCGAACTCGCGGACGGCAGCACGCTGCGCGCCCGCTACCTGGTCGGCTGTGACGGCGGCCGCTCCACGGTGCGCAAGGCGATCGGCGTCGATTTCCCGGGCGAGCCCAGCCGTATCGAAACCCTTCTGGGTGAGGTCGAATTGACCACGCCGCGTGAGGAAGTCATCGCGACGGTCATGGAGCTCCACAAGACGCACCGCCGCTTCGGCGCGGTCCCCTTGGGAGGCAATCGGTATCGCGTGGGCGCCCCCGCCGAGGGCCTCTCCGACGACCCCCGCATCCCGCCCACCTTCGAGGAACTGCGCCGCCAGGTCCAATCCATCGCGGGCACCGACTTCGGCATGCACTCCCCGCACTGGCTCTCCCGCTTCGGCGACGCCACCCGCCTGGCTGACCACTACCGAGTCGGCCGCGTCTTCCTCGCGGGCGACGCCGCCCACATCCACCCCCCGGTCGGCGGCCAGGGCCTCAACCTGGGCGTCCAAGACGCCTTCAACCTCGGCTGGAAACTCGCCGCCGCCGTCAACGGCTGGGCCCCCGCCGACCTCCTCGACACCTACGAATCCGAACGCCGCCCCTGGGCCGAAGACGTCCTCAACAACACCCGAGGCCAAACCGAACTCTCCCTCCCCGAGCCGGGCCCGCAGTCGATCCGCCGCCTCCTCACCGAACTCATGGAATTCCCCGAGGTGAAGCGCCACCTCACCGAAAAGGTCATCGCCCTGAGCACCCGCTACGACTTCGGCGACGCCCCCGCCCCCGTCGGCCTCCGCCAACGCGACATCACCCTCAAGCGCGGCCGCCTCTACGAACTCCTCCACGAGGGCGGCGGCCTCCTCCTCGACCAAACCGGCCGCCTCTCCGTCGAGGGTTGGTCCGACCGAGTCGACCACGTCGTAGACGTCAGCGAACAACTCGAAGCCCCCGCCATCCTCCTCCGCCCCGACGGCCACATCGCCTGGCTCGGCGACGACCAATCCGACCTCCGCCCTGCCCTAACCCGCTGGTTCGGTTCCCCCACAGCCTGATCGAGGCGCTGAGGTTCAAGATCAGGGAGCTGTCACTGTCGAGATTTGTCCGAGTTCGGGCAGTGGGAGCTCCCTGATCTTGGGCGGGCTAGGTGGGAGGGGCGGACAGGCGGAAGGAGGCGCGGTCCCAGCGCCAGTTGTGGCGGAGGGCTAGGGCGGTGAGGTCGAGGAGGTCCAGGTCTGGGGTAAGGGCTTGGAGGTCGGGCCAGGTGAGGGGGCCTCGGGTAAGCCGGTTGGTGAGGGCCGAGTCGTGGCGGGGGTCGACCTTGCGGGTCTTCAGGGATTCGAGGGTGTGGCGGCTGCCGGTCCACACGAGGTAGCCCCAGCCGCGGGTGTGGGCGTGGGTGCGGGTGGCGGCGGAGCGGGTGCGGTGGACGTGGAGGGC
>NZ_BAAFGR010000225.1:0-10006 GCF_041154655.1 Nocardia sp. JMUB6875 | reverse complement strand
GGTATGGGAATCACGCAACGGGGGAGATCGCGGGGGAGTTGGCGGCGCGGGGATGGACGATCGTGTCGGGAGCAGCGTTTGGGATTGATGGGATGGCGCACAGGGCTGCGCTGGCGGTTGGTGGGATGACGATCGCGGTGCTGGCGTGTGGGCCGGATCGGCCGTATCCAGTTCAGCATGATCAGCTGTTGGCCGAGATCGCCGATACCGGGCTGGTTGTCACCGAGTACCCGCCAGGGACTTCGGCTCGGAAACACTATTTTCTGGCCCGGAACCGGCTGATCGCTGCGCTCGCCGACGGGGTTGTCGTGGTGGAAGCCGGGGTGCGCAGCGGGGCGCGCAATACCGTGAAATGGTGTCGGCGCCTTGGGCGTCCGGCGATGGCGGTGCCGGGGCCGATCACCTCGGCGGCGTCGGTGGGGTGCCACCGGATGATTCGGGAGGGCGAGGCATTCATCGTGACCCGCGCCGAGGACATCCTCGATGAGGCGGGGCCGCTGCGGCTGTCGTTGCCGGGCTCGGTTCCGACCAGCCCGGAGGACAATCTGTCCGGCGACGAAGCACTGGTCCTCGCGGCACTGCCACGCACCGGCTCCCGCTTGCCCCGCGGGGTGGCCATCGATACCGGTCTGCCGCTGCCTACGGTTCGAGCGACCTTGTCCGCGTTGGAGATCGCGGGCTTGGTCGCCTGTGACGGCAATGGTTGGTACCGCACGAATCCACCGGCCGCCTCGGCCGGTGGATTCGGTGCCGCCGATGATCGGCTTCGGTGATCGCGCCTGGCGAGCCTGCCGTCAGTCGGGCAGGCCCGCCAGGCGGTGCGGGGCGAGCAGTTCGGCCACTGTCTCGGGGGCCAGCAGGCCCAGTTCGGTGGCGACGTCGGCGACCGGTTGGCCGGTTTGCAAGGCGTGCTTGGCGATTCGGGCACTCGCGGCGTAGCCGATATGGGGGGTCAGGGCTGTGACGATCCCGATCGAGCGGCGCACGCCTGACTCGAGGTGGTCGCGATGGGCGGTGATGCCGTTGACGCACTTGGTCGCCAGGGTGTCGGCCGCGGCGGTGAGGTGGGCGGTGATGCGCAGCAGGCTGTGGGCGATGATCGGCTCGAAGGCGTTGAGCTGGAACTGCCCGCCCTCGGCGGCCATGGTCACCGTCAGGTCCGCGCCGATCGCCTCGAAGGCGATCTGGTTGACGGTCTCCGGGATCACCGGATTGACCTTGCCCGGCATGATCGACGAGCCCGCCTGCACCGGCGGCAGGGTGATCTCGCGCAGGCCGGTGATCGGGCCGGAGGACATGAGCCGCAAGTCGTTACAGGTCTTGGACAGCTTCACCGCCACCCGCTTGAGGATGCCGGAGAGCTGGACGAACGCACCGCAGTCCTGGGTGGCCTCGATCAGGTTCTCGGCGGGAACGACCTGCTCGCCGGTGAGCTCCCCGAGCCGCGCGCAGGCCAGCGCCGGGTACAGCGGATGACCGTTGATGCCGGTGCCGATGGCGGTGCCGCCGAGGTTTACCTCGCGCAGCAGCGCGGTCCCCTCCGCCAGCCGCGCGCAATCCTCGCGCAGCATGATCGCGAAGGTGGCGAACTCCTGCCCGAGGGTCATGGGCACCGCATCCTGCAACTGGGTGCGGCCCATCTTGATGACATCGGCGAATTCGGCCGACTTGCGGTCGAATTCAGCCGCGAGCCGCTCCAGCGCGTCGACGAGCCGCCGAATGTGCGCGATGACGGCGAGTTTCACGGCGGTCGGGTAGACGTCATTGGTGGACTGGCCGAGGTTGACGTGATCGAGTGGATCGAGTTCGGCGTAGTCGCCGCGTTCGTGCCCGAGCAGTTCCAGCGCGCGATTGGCGATTACCTCGTTGGCGTTCATATTGGTGGAGGTGCCCGCGCCGCCCTGAATGGGATCGATCGGGAACTGGTCGTGCAGGGCGCCGCCGCGGATCTCGGCGCAGGCCGTCTCGATGGCGTCGGCGCGGCGCTGATCGAGCAGGCCGAGTTCCCGATTAGCCTGGCAGGCAGCCTGTTTGACGGCTGCCAGCGCGGTGATCAGAGCGGGGAAACGGCCGATCTGCTCCCCGGAGATGGCGAAATTGTCCAGGGCGCGGGCGGTGTGCACACCCCAGTAGGCGTCCCGGGGCACCTCGAGCGTGCCCAGCGAATCGTGTTCGGTGCGGGTTTCGGTCATTGTCGTCTCCATGCGATCGGCTTGTGGCTGGCAGGGATTGGGTTTTCAGTCGGTGAGTTCGCCGAGCAGATTGGTGGTCATCCAGCGGCGGAGTTCGGCCGCGGGGAGCCCGAGGCCGGCGAGGTGGGCGAGCTTGGCCAGCGCGGCCTCCCGCGTCATATCGCCGCCCCCGATGGCTCCCACGGCGAGCAGCGCGCGGCCGGGCTGGTACCGGCCCAGGTCGACGGTTCCGCTGTCGCAGTGGGTGATCGCCACGACGGGCGTGCCGCGCTCGGTCGCCTTGCCGATGGCGGTGACCGTGGCCTCGGAGACCGGCATGGTCCCGGCGCCGTAGCACTCCAGCACCACGCCGCCGTGGTAGATGCGCAGCGCGGCATCGAGCAGATCGGTGTCCATGCCGGGGAAGACGGTGAAAAGCCCTACCGGAGGCGAGCTTTCGCCCGCACGTGCCGCGACCGGATGAGTGACCGGCGTCCGCGGCGGGCTGAGCGGCCGCACGGCGGTGAACCCGTCGTACCCGTCACAGCTGCGCTTGCTGGCCCGTACCGCAGGATGCAGCGTCGACCCGAACGCGATGAAGACACCCGCGGCGGGTTGGGTGGCAATCGAATTCAAGGCCAGCATCAGATTGTCCGCGGCATCGCTGGCGGGCAGTCCGAGCGGGATCTGCGCGCCGGTCAGCACCACCGGGACCGGAATGTCGTGCAGCTCGAACGCGATTCGCGCACCCGCGTAGGCCATGGTGTCGGTGCCGTGAATGACGATGACGCCGTCGGGTGGGGTCGCACCGAGCCCGGCGCGCACCCGCTCGGCAATCCGGCGGGCAGTGCCCGGATCGGCGTCGGCGCTGTCGATGACTCGCTCGAGTTCGTGGTAGCGGAACTCCACCGGAATCCCGAACCGGTCGGTATAGGCGTCGATCAGGTCGGCGATCTCGCCGCCGATCCCGGCTCGCGGGCGCAGCCCGTCACCGCCGTCGACCATGCCGAAGGTGCCTCCGGTGTACAGGATCTCGACTCGCAGCGTCGAAACATCCTGTGCCACAGTGCTGGACGCGACGCCGGTCATAGGGCGGACTTCCCGTCCGTCGTGAGCACCGTGGCATCGAGCCGCCCGCGCACCCGGTACCAGCCCGCCACCATGGCCGCGACCACGCCCAGGAATGCCACCAGCGTGATGCGCCCGACCTCGGCGTCGAAGAACATCAGCACCACGACCGCGACCAGGAATCCGAGCGTGAGCACATTGAGCACCGGCGCGCAGGGCAGCCGGAACTCCGGTCGCGTGTACTCGCCCCGCTCGGCGCGGCGCACGAAGATCCAGTGGCAGACCATGATCGAGGCCCAGGTGCCGACGATGCCGAGTCCGGCCAGGTTCAGCACGATCTCGAAAGCCTGCTGCGGCACCACCAGATTCAGCACCACGCCCGCGATGCCGACCGCGCTGGTGATCAGGATCCCGCCGTAGGGCACACCGCGGCCGTTCATCCGCGCGGCGAATCGCGGCGCGGTCCCCGCCACCGCCATCGACCGCAGCGTGCGGCCGGTCGCGTACAGGCCCGCGTTCAGGCTCGACATGGCGGCCGTGAGCACCACCAGGTTCATGACGTCACCGGCGTGTGGCACACCGATCCGGCTCATCACCGTGACGAACGGGCTCTCGCCGGACGAGTACGCCGTCCACGGCAGCAGCAGCGTGAACAGCACCACCGAACCGGCGTAGAACAGCACGATCCGCCACATGATGGAGTTGACCGCCTTGGGCACGACCGCCCGCGGGTTGTCGGATTCGCCCGCGGCCACACCGATCATCTCGGTGCCGCCGAAGGCGAACACCACGCCGAGCGCGATGGTCAGCATCGGGGCCAGCCCGCGCGGGAAGATGCCGCCGTTGTCGGTGATGGTGGACAGGCCCGGGGTGTGCCCGCCGATATCGGTGCCGGTCACGATGAATCCGATTGCCACCAGCATGAACACGATGATGGTGCCGACCTTGACCAGCGCGAACCAGAATTCCAGCTCACCGAACAGCTTGACCGACACCACATTCAGGCCGACCACGACGGCCAGCGCGATCAGCGCGAGCACCCACTGCGGCACCGGCACGAAGAACGACCAGTAGTGCACGTACAGCGCGACCGCGGTGATGTCGGCGACCAGCGTGGTCGACCAGTTCAGGAAGTACAGCCAGCCGACCGAGTAGGCGCCGCGCTCGCCGAGGAATTCGCGGGCGTAGGAGACGAACGCACCGGAGGAGGGGCGGTACATGACCAGTTCGCCCAGTGCCCGCACCACCATGAAGGTGAAGATGCCGCAGACGATGTAGACGATGGCCAGTGACGGGCCGGCCAGGGCCATGCGGCCGCTGGCGCCCAGGAACAGGCCGGTGCCGATGGATCCGCCGATGGCGATCATCCGCATGTGCCGCTTGCGTAGCTGCTTCTGATAGCCGAGATCGCCGATGTCGATCCGCTCCGGCGAGCCGGTCGGGGCCGGGGTGGACGTCGCCGCGGCGTTCGTGTGCGCTGCCGCTGTGCTGGTGTCCGCTGTCGCGGCGCTGGTGTGCGCCGCGGACGGCGGTTGGTCGAGCTGCATGGGAAACCTTCCTCGGGCCGCATCCAGCCCTCGCGAGCGGCAGATGAGCGCTCAGGCAGTAAGGCTGTCAGGCTGTAAGACAGGTGAACCGTAATTGGCGTCACAATCGCTGTCAACGGCTTGCCGGATCACCCGTGGGAAACGCGGTGCGAGCGTTTTGCGCGGCTCGAGCCGGGTCGCCCATACTGGTCGCGTGACTGTCGAAGAAGGACGTGTGCAGCGCATCGGCGCTACGGAGGCGGTCTTTCGTCGACTCAAGAGCCTGATCACCAGCGGTGAGTACGCGGTCGGCGACCGCATGCCCGGCGAGATCGCCTTGGCCAAGGAATTCGGGGTGAGCCGCCCGGTGGTGCGCGAGGCCCTGCATGCCTGCGCCATTCTCGGCCTCACCGAAACCCGCACCGGCCGAGGCACTTTCGTCATCTCCGCCAAGGAGAACGCGCGGCTGACCTTCGCCGGCATCGAGGCCGGGGACCTGATCGAGGCCCGCCGCCTGGTGGAGATCCCGGCCGCCGGTTTCGCCGCGGAGCGCCACACCCCCGAACAGCTCGAGCAGCTGTTCACCCTCCTGGACAAGCTGGCCGCCACCACCGATGCCCGCGAATGGGTCCGCCACGACGGCGAACTGCACACCGCGATCGCCGCCGCCAGCGGCAACAAGATGCTGACCTCGATGGTCGCTGACACCCGCCGCGCCCTCGACGTCCAGTCCGAATTCCTCAACCTGACCCAGGACCGCCGCGCCGACTCCGACCGCGAACACGAAGCGATCGTCCGCGCCATCCAGGCCCGCTCCCCCGAAGCAGCCCGCCAGGCCATGTCCGAACACCTCGAACGAGTCGCCGAAACCCTGGCCCGCATCGACGGCTGACCCGGCCCGGACCGCCGACCTCCCGGCGAACAGCCTGCTGGCCCAGCCCCGCATCGACTGCGGGCGGCACGGGTACGAGAACCGGATCGACGCCGGATGCGCGCGCCCGATCGTCGCCGGTTGTGGGAGCGGGATTCCCGCCGTCAGCGAGGGTCGGATCGTCGTCGGGCCGCGGGCCAGCAGGCCGTTGTCGGCGAGGGCGCTTGCCTTGGGGGCGAATTCGGGTCAGCGTGGGGGGATGAGTGAGCTGCCCGAGGATTTGGAGGCGTTGCTGGCCGAGTATGGGCGGCATTTGCGGTTGGGGCGGAATCGGTCGGAGCACACGGTGCGGGCGTATGTGGGGGATGCGCGGGGGTTGTTGGAGCATTTGTTGAATCGGGCCGTGGATTCCTGTGTGGGGGAGGTGGATCTGCAGTTGTTGCGGTCGTGGCTGGCGGCGCAGGCCGCGGGGGGAGCGGCGCGCACCACAATGGCGCGGCGGGCTTCGTCGGCGCGGACGTTCACGGCGTGGCTGACGCATACCGGGCGGCTGGCGGTGGATCCGGGGCCGCGGCTGGGGTCGGCCCGGGCGCATCGGGTATTGCCGTCGGTGCTGGGGAAGGAGCAGGCCCGGGCGGCGATGGAGGCGGCGGAATCGGGGGCGGCGCAACATGATCCGATGGCGCTGCGGGATCGGCTCATCGTCGAGATGCTGTACGCCACCGGGATCCGGGTGAGCGAGCTGTGCGGGCTGGATATCGAGGATGTGGATCGGGAGCGGCGGCTGGTGCGGGTGCTGGGCAAGGGCAACAAGGAGCGGGCGGTGCCGTTCGGCGCACCCGCGGAGCAGGCGCTGGACGGTTGGCTGCGGTTCGGGCGCTCGGCCCTGGCCACGCCGGAGTCGGGGCGGGCGCTGCTGCTCGGCCGCCGGGGTCGTCGCATCGATCAGCGGCAGGCCAGAACCGTTGTGCACGAGGTGGTTTCGGCAATTCCCGGCGCACCCGACATGGGCCCGCACGGTTTCCGGCACACCGCCGCCACCCACCTGCTCGAGGGCGGGGCGGATCTGCGCGTGGTGCAGGAGATCCTGGGTCACGCCAGCATGGCCACCACCCAGCTCTACACCCACGTGTCGATCGATCGGCTCAAGAAGGTGCACGACCAAGCCCACCCGCGCGCCTGATGGATATTCCCGATTCGGTCGAACTGCTGCCCGGCGCCGCGGATTCGCCTGTGGTGCTGCATGTTCCGCATTCCGCGCGCACGATCCCGTCGGCGGTCCGCGCGGACCTGCTACTCGACGACCGAGCCCTGAACCGTGAGCTCGATGCCATCACCGACGCGCACACCTCGCAGCTGGCCGCCGAGGCCGCCCGCCTGTCGGCCGAGCGGCCCTGGCAGTTCGTGAACCGCCTGTCCCGGCTGGTCGTCGACCCGGAGCGCTTTCCCGACGAGCGGGAGGAGATGCTCGCGGTCGGCATGGGCGCGGTCTACACCGCGACAACCGATCGTGCGCCGCTGCGCGCACCGGATTTCGACCCGAATCCTTTGCTGGACCGCTACTTTCACCCGTACGCCCGGGCCATGACCGAGCTGGTCGCCGATCGGCTCGCCGCCGTCGGGCGGGTCGTGATCATCGACGTGCACTCCTATCCCGCCGAGCCCCTGCCCTACGAGCTGCACGGCGACGGCCTGCGCCCGCCGATCTGCCTGGGCGCGGACGCCTTTCACACCCCGCCCGAACTGCTCACCCGCGCGGCGGGAGCCTTCGTGGATTTCGGCGGTGTCGGCGTCAACAGCCCGTTCGCGGGAACCTATGTGCCCCTGGATTTCTACGGCGCCGATTCCCGGGTCTCCGCGCTGATGGTGGAGATCCGCCGCGATCTCTATCTGCCCGAGCCCGGTGGCCCGCCCGGCCCCGGAATAAATCGGCTGGCCGCGGCGCTGGCATCGCTCATTACGGGAATCCCATGATCAACGGCATATCGAGATCGTATCGACGACCTATCGGAATTCGTGCTAGCGTCACTTAGGTAATCCTAATTATGGAGGTGGCACTTTGGCACGCACTCGGACGACGCTGGTGGTCCAGAACACGATCCGCCTGACCGATCACCTGATCCGGGTCCGCCTCGGCGGTCCCGGTTTCGCGTCCTTCCAGCCCAACGATTTCACCGACGCCTACGTCAAACTGGTCTTTCCCGGCCCCGACGGCGACACCGTGCGCACCTACACGGTGCGCGAGGTGGACCGGGCGGCCCAGGAAATCGCCGTCGACTTCGTCTACCACGGTGACGAGGGCGTGGCCGGTCCGTGGGCGGCCGCGGCCGAGCCCGGCGACACCATCGAGCTGATGGGTCCCGGCGGCGCCTTCGCGCCGCGTCCCGACGCCGACTGGTATCTGCTGGCCGGTGACGAGTCCGCGCTGCCCGCCATCGCCGCGGCCAGCGAGGCGCTGCCCGGCGATGCCGTGGGTCAGATTTTCGTCGAGGTCGCCGGTCCGGCCGACGAACTGTCCTTCGTGCATCCGGAAGGTGTGGAGCTCACCTGGATTCACCGCGGCGACGCCGAACCGGGCGAGCGGCTGGCCGCGGCCGTCCGTGCCGCGGCGTGGCGTGACGGCCAGGTGCAGGTCTTCATTCACGGTGAGGCCCAGGCCGTCATGCACAACCTGCGCCCCTACATCCGCAAGGAACGCGCCGTCCCCGCCGAATGGGCGTCCTCCATCTCCGGCTACTGGCGCCGCGGCCGCACCGAAGAGGGTTTCCGCGTCTGGAAGTCCGAGCTCGCCGAGAGCGAGAAGGCCGCTCCCGCAGGCGTTTAGGCGATCCGCTCGTTCACCCCGAATCCCCGGCGCGTTGCGAAAAATGGTCGACGCGGGCGGTTTGCCGCCGTACCGTGCCGATCATGACCATCGAGATCCAGCCACTGCGTGACCGTTTGCGTGCGGCGATCCCCGCCGCGATGAAGGCGCGCGACCGCGCCGCCGTGGCCGCGCTGCGATCGGCCCTGGCGGCCATCGACAATGCCGAAGCGGTGGACGGTTCCGAGGTGCGGGCCGGGGCCATCGAAGCCAGCGCGGTCGGCCTCGGCGCGGCCGAGCGCGCCCGCCGCGACCTGACCGAAGCCGATATCGCGGCCATCGTCCGCGCCGAGATCGACGAACGCCTCAGCACCGCAAAGGAATACGAGTCGCTCTCCGGCGGCGCCGAGCGCGCCGCCACACTCCGCGCCGAAGCCGCCGCCCTCGCCGCCCACCTGGGCGAGGGCTGAGCTCACGTCGCTCCGCCCGCCTCAGCGCGGGCGGAGCGTCCCGATGTAGCGGCGGGCGAACCAGCGCTGGATGAGGCGGACGATCGGACCGCCGAGGCGGACGTACCAGGCGCCCGGCTTGGAGAACGCCGCGATCACGCCGTACACCGAATCGTCGGCGGGATCGTACTCGACGGCGAACAACTCCTCCCCGATCTCGGGATGCCCGGGCAGCGTGCCGTAGGCGAAGCCCCGCCGATCCGGCTCGTCGAGCACATAGACGACCCGGCACGGCGCATCGATCCCGATCGGCCCCAATCCCAGCCGCACGGTCAGATGCGTCCCCACCCGCACCCGCGGAGTATCGGCCCACTTGAAGATCCCGGTATCGCGCTGAATCCCGTAATCGAGGATGTGTTCGCCCGCCCGCTCGAAAAGCGCCCGCCCGGAACCGATTCGGAGCCGCAACCGGAAATGGTCGTACCCCGGCGGAAACTCACCCTTGGTCGCGCCCACCTCGGGATAGGTGAACGGCACTTCGGCGGACTGCTGCGACATACCCTCATCCTCCTGCCGTCCCCATCATCCGGATAGGCCGGGACGCTGTGATCCCGCTCCCGGCGCGGACGTCAGCGGTTTCAGGCGGATCGGGCCACGGCGCAGCAAGCCCAGCGGGTCGACGTACTCGCGGTCCCGGCGCGCACCCCAGTGCAAGCAGGGGGAGCAGGGTGCATGCCCGTCCTCCAGCACGCCGATCGGAGTGCCGCGAACCAGCCTGCGCCCCACCGGAATCGACGCGACAACCGGCTCGTAGGTAGTCCGCAGCCCACCCGGATGATCGATGGACACCACCGGCTTCCCCGCCACCATCCCAGCGAACACCACAATCCCATCCCCGGCCGGCAACACCGCCTGCCCCCGCGCACCCGCCAAATCCACCCCGCGATGCCCGGGCAGCCAATCGTGCTCGGGTTTGTCGAACACGCGCACCACCGCCGGTCGCGGCTCCAGCGGCCATCCGTACGCCCCCGCGGGCCCCTCCCGATCCGCCGGCGCGCCCCGGCTCGGAGCTGCCAGGCTGATCACGCAGAGCGCGGGCAGGCCGACCATGCACAACC
>NZ_BAAFGR010000224.1:0-10132 GCF_041154655.1 Nocardia sp. JMUB6875 | reverse complement strand
AGTTCGTTGTCGGGGAGGGCGCGGGCGCGTTCGACGGCGCCGAGCCATTCGCGGGAGTAGCGGCGCTGGCGCGGGCCGCCGAAGATCGGCAGGGCGCGCAGTCCGGCGATGGACTTGGGCTCGTTGGTGGCCGCGGCCACGATGGCCGAGTCGGGCAGAATGCGGGCGGGGGCCACATCGCGCAGCCGGGCCAGGCGGTCGCGGGTCGTCCATAGCTCGCGGACGATGGCGAGCTGACGGGTGCGGCGCAGGGTGTGGATGCCGGAGGTGCGCCGCCAGCGGTCGGCCTTGGGGCCGGACGGTTCGGCGGTGCGGACGTGCTCGAATTCCTGTGCGGCCCACTCGGATTTGCCCTGCTCGGCGAGGTCGGCGGCGACCGCCTCGCGCAGTTCGAGGAGCAACTCGACATCGAGGGCGGCGTAGTTCAGCCAGTCGTCGGGCAGCGGCCGGGTGGACCAGTCGGCCGCGCCGTGGCCTTTCTTCAGCTCGCGCCCGAGCAGCTTCTCCACCATGGCGGCCAGGCCGACCCGCTCGTATCCGGCCAGGCGTCCGCCCAGTTCGGTGTCGAAGAGCCGGGCCGGGTAGAGCCCGAGTTCGGCGAGCCCGGGCAGATCCTGATCCGCGGAGTGCAGCACCCATTCCAGATCGTTGATGGCCTCGGCCAGCGGCGCGAGCTCCCCGTCCACCGGAATCGGGTCGATGAGGAAGCTGCCCGCGCCCTCGCGCCGCAGCTGGATCAGATAGGCGCGATTGGAGTAGCGGAACCCGGAGGCGCGTTCGGCGTCGACCGCGAGCGGTCCGGTGCCGGCGGCCAAGCGGCGGGCGGCCTCGGCCACTTCGGAGGCAGAGTCCAGTACCGGCGGTACACCGTCCACTGGCGCGAGCAACGGTACCGCGGCAGTGGCTTCGGGTTCATCTGGTACGGACATGGTCTTGAACTCTACGGGTAGGGCAGGGGCGGGCCGCGTCACGGCGGTGAAACGACCGGCCGTGACACTGCGTCGGGCCATTGGGAATCGTACGTCGCACGCCTCGATTTCGTTGCAGTACAGACGTTCTCGCAGGCGAGGGGCTATTTCCCGGCAGCGGGGGCGGGAATTCGGGATCCGGCCGCCCCGATCTCGGGTCCAATTATTCGCTGTCCTCGCCGCGGCGCACGTCCAGCCGGGTGACCCCGGCGGGCGGCAATCCGGCCGCATAGGCGAGCACCTCGCAGAAGGCCTCCACGTGTGGCCGCAGGGCGGTGTCGCCGACGGTCCAGGAGGCGCGCACCTCGAGCTGATGCGCGCGCGGCGGTCCGGCGATATCGCCGTAGCGCACCGAGCTGGTCGAGGTGACCGTGCCGCCGAGGGCGGTGAACGGTGTCCGGGAGTCGAGCGCGTCGACCAGCCAGCTCCACGCCACCTCCGGCAGCAGCGGGTCGGCGGCGAGCGCGGAGTCGATATCGGCCTGGATGTAGGCGACCAAGCGGAACACCCCGTGCCAGGCCTCCTGCCCGGCCGGGTCGTGCAGCAGGATCAGGCGGCCGAACGCGTCACCGTCGGAGTCGACGGGCACCACATTGGTGTCGGGTCGCGTGACCTCCGCGCCGAGGGCATACGAGTAAGGGGCGAGGCGCTGCGGCGGACGGATCGGTGCGAGTTCGATTCGAGGGTGCACTGATGCGGATCCCATGGCCTCGACCGCGGCGCGGAACCGGGCTGGTTCTTCGGGCTCCGGGGTCGGGGCAGCGCCGTCGCGGAAGTCGAGCGGTGTCACGAAAGGCACCGTAGACCTTGCGGGTGCCGCGTGGTGCGAGGCGCGCCGCCGGGGGCCTTTACGATGGGCGGTGATGAGTACTCACGCCCGCCGCCAGCTGACCGATGCCCCGTTCCTCACCGCCGCCACCGGTGGCGTGCCGCATCGGCGTCCGGTGTGGTTTATGAGACAGGCCGGTCGGTCCCTTCCGGAGTACCGCGAGGTGCGCGCCGGAATCGGCATGCTGGAATCGTGTTTCGATCCGGAGCTGGTGTGCGAGATCACCATGCAGCCGATCCGCCGCCATGACGTGGACGCGGCAATCCTGTTCTCCGACATCGTGGTTCCGCTCAAGGCCGCGGGCATCGACCTCGACATCGTGCCGGGCGTCGGTCCCGTCATCGCCGAACCGGTGCGGACCGTCGAGGATGTGCGCAAGCTGCCGCGACTGCGCGCCGAGGAAGTGGGCGCGGTCACGGCCGGTGTGAAGCTGCTGCTCGACGAGCTGGGCAACACCCCGCTGATCGGATTCGCCGGTGCCCCGTTCACTTTGGCGTCGTACCTGGTCGAGGGCGGGCCGAGCAAGAACCACGAGCGCACCAAAGCGATGATGCTCGCCGATCCGGAAACCTGGCATCAGCTGCTGGGCGTGCTCACCGACATCACCATCGAATTCCTGCAGGCGCAGATCGCGGCGGGCGTCGATGCGGTGCAGCTGTTCGACTCCTGGGCCGGTGCGCTGACCCAGGCCCAGTACCGCGAATACGTTATGCCGCACTCGGAACGGGTCTTCACCGAGATCGCCGACGCGGGCATCCCGCGCATCCACTTCGGCGTCGGCACCGGAGAACTGTTGGGCGCCATGGGCGAAGCGGGCGCGGACGTGGTCGGCGTCGACTGGCGCATCCCGCTACCCGAGGCCGCCCGCCGCGTCGGCCCCGGAAAAGCCTTGCAGGGCAACCTCGATCCCGCCGTCCTGTTCGCGGGCCCGGCCGCCATCAACTCCGAGGTCCACCGCATCGCCCGCGAAGCCGACGAGGCAATCACCCTGGGCGCCAAGGGCCACATCTTCAACCTCGGCCACGGCGTCCTCCCCAACACCGAGCCGACGGTGATCACCGACACCGTCGCCCTGATCCACAGCCTCCCGACTCCGCTCTGAGGCTCGGCTCGAGATATATCTTTCGACGCGAAAACCATGCGGGGTTAGCAGAGACCACTCGGTACCGTCTCCCGCATGGGTGCCAGAGCCAACCTCGTCCTGATCGACGGCGACGGCCTGCGACTGCACTACTCGCACTGGGCCGCCGACACCATCGGTTCCGTCCTCATCGGCGGCCCCGACCCGGCCTGCCGTTTCATCTCCGCCCAGCGCCTGTGCGACCCGACCACCGAATGGCTCGACGACGTCTGGTGCGAGGGCGGCGCGGTGGTCGACCTCACCAAGCGCGAACTGGTCTACTTCGGCGACCAACTGCTGTGGGAGGTGCCCGAGAAGCAGGTCTACGGCGCGCTGCTGGAGCGCATGTGGCCCGGCTGGCGTATCCGCTGGGCCTACGACGGCATCGGCGATCTGGCCGCCGCGTCCGGGGTGGACCGGTCCGTGGTGCGGCGAGCGAGAAGGGACGACAGGGTGCTCCCCGAGCAGGTCACCGACGACCTCGACGACCCCCACCTGCTGACCGTCCGAACCTCCCAGGGTGTCACCGTCTACCCGCTGGGCTCCTGGCTGCACACCGCCTGGCAGGGCCCGGCCCTGCTGGACCTACTCCCCGAGGGCGGTGTCGAACAACTGGCCCTGACCGGCATGCCGACCAGCGGCCTGCACATCGACGTCGACGCCCACACCATCGGCGTCTGGATCGGTTTCACCATGCCCGGCCTCCTTCCCGCCCTCGTCGACCTGTGGCCCGGCTGGCACATCGAGTTCTGGCAGGACCGCTACACGGAACAACTCACCCGCTGCGGCGACGCGATCGACGTCCCGGCTCCACCACGGATCGAAACCCTCGATGCCGTCGTCGAACATCTCGGAAAACACCTGGGCCACAACCCGGTCGACTCCATGCTGTCCCTCGTCGAAGACCTCCACGCGGACTCTGGGAAGGTCCAGCTCAACCCGTTCTTCACCGAACACCGTCCGGTCGAACCCACCTCCGCCGAATGGTCCGCCGTCCTACACGCCGCCGACCAGCTCCGAGCGGATTGGGCCGCGTGACGCGGTATCAATCACGTTTCGTCGTGGGTGTTTCGGGTCAGGGTTGACGGGTGCCGTCCCGGACTGCGAAAACCCAGGTGAGAGTGGGTCGTCAGGCGCGTCGGCCGGGCGTCTCGGACGGGGACCGGACTCGGGTGGTCGCGGTTGGCGGGAGTAGGTTCGGGTGGGAGCGGCTCGTCGGTGAGGTGCGGGTCGCCGGGTCGCGGTCGCGCTCTGCGTGGTCGCGGCGAGGACTAGGTGACGAGGAGTTGGCGATGCGGGTCGCGATTGTCGGTGGGGGCATCAGTGGGCTGGTGGCTGCCTATCGGGTGCGGCAAGCATTGGGGGAGTCGGCGGAACTGGTCTTGATCGAGCGGCGGAACCGGGTCGGCGGGATTCTGCGGACGGTCGAGATCGAGGGGGATCCGGTTGATCTGGGGGCCGAGGCGTTCGTGGGGCGGCGGCCCGAGATCCCGGAGTTGATGCGGGAATTGGGGATCAAGGAGCAGCTGGTTCATCCGGCGGGGAAGCGGCCGCTGGTGTGGTCGGAGGGGACGGGGCATCGGCTGCCGGAGCGGACGTTGATGGGGATTCCGGCCGCGGCGGAATCGGTTGCGGGGCTGGTGGATGCGGCGACGCTGGCCTTGATCGAGGATGAGCCGAATCGGCCGTTGACCTGGGTTGCGGGCGGGGATATGTCGGTGGGGGAGTTGGTGCGGGATCGGTTCGGGGAGAAGGTGGTTCGGCGGAGCGTCGATCCGCTGCTCGGGGGTGTGTATGCGGGACTCGCGGATTCGATCGGTGTGCGGGCCGCGCTGCCGACGTTGGCCGCCGCCCTGGATCGTGGCGCGATGAGCTTGACCCAGGCGGTGTCCGAGGCGCTGCCGCCGCCGAGCACGACACCGGTCTTCGGCGGGATCCGTGACGGCTACGGCGTACTGCTGGACGCCCTGCGCACCGCCGCCGATGTGAAGGCCGAAATCGATACCGCCGCAACCCGGCTCACCCGCACCGCCACCGGCTGGCACCTGGATCCGGTCGGCGAGGTGGACGCGGTGATCCTCGCGACCCCCGCCCCGGTGACCGCGGAACTCCTGCGCGAGGTGGCCCCGGAAGCCGCCGACCTCGCCGCGGGCATCGACCTGGCCTCCTCCGCCGTTGTGGCACTTGCCCTTCCGGCCGACACCGCCCTGCCTGACAACTCCGGCATCCTCGTCGCCACCGGTGAGCCGTTGCGCGCCAAGGCATTTACTCTCTCCAGCCGCAAATGGACCCACCTCGCCGCCCGCGACGTGGCCCTGGTCCGAGCCTCCTTCGGCCGCTTTGGCGACGCCACCCCGCTGTCCTGGTCCGACGATGAGCTCATCCAGGCCGCCGTCGAAGACCTCACCCCCGTCACCGGCATCGAAATCCGCCCCCTCCACGCCGTCGTCCAACGCTGGCCCGGCGGCCTCCCCCAATACGCCCCCGGCCACACCACCCGAATCGTCGACCTGCGTTCCGCCACGGCCGATCTCCCCGGCCTGGCCCTCGCCGGCGCCTACCTCGACGGCGTCGGAGTCCCGGCCTGCGCCGCCTCCGGCACCAAGGCCGCCGCCATAATCTCCGACCACCTGGGCTGACCCGCCCCGTCATTCCGGCGTGCCTTCGGCCGGAATCCACACGCGCCGTTCATCACCATCGCGGTGTGGATCCCGGCCAAAAACATGCCGAGATGACGAGGGCTATGACGGCGAGCTAGCTGACCAAGTCTGAGGGGTCGGTGTTGGCGCCGCAGATGATGACCGCGACCCGCTCACCGGGGGAGGGGACATAAGCGCCCGACAGCAATGCGGCCAAAGCGGTGGCGGCGGCGTGTTCGACGGCGAGTCTGCGGCAGTCCCACAGGGTTTGGCGGGCGGCGATGATTTGTTTGTCGCTGACCAGGACTGAGACGACGTCGCCTTCGGCGGCCGCGGACAGCGCCATCGGGGTGACCCGGCGCGCGCCCAGGGCATCGGCGGCGACGGAGTCGACCTCGACGTCCACGGGTTCCCCGGCATCCAGTGCGGCATTGAACGCGCGGCAGGTCTCCGGCTCGACCGCGACCACCCGCACGCCGTGATGGTTGGCGGACACGATGATTCCCGTCAGCAGCCCCGCGCCGCCGACCGCCACCACGACGGTGTCGACCTCGGGCAACTGCGCGATGATCTCCTCCATCAGCGTCCCGGCCCCGGCCGCGATATAGGGATCGTCGTAGGCATGGGAGCGCAGCGCACCGGTGGCCTGGGCGTACCGCTCGCATTCCGCGGCCGCGTCGGCGTAGGCCGTGCCGCCGCAGAGCACCTGCGCGCCGAGGGCTTTGAGTCGAGCCACCTTGACGGCGGGCGCGTGGTCGGGCAGGAAGACGGTGGCGGCGGAGTCGACCAGGCGGGCCGCCCACGCGCACGCCACACCCGCGTTGCCGCCGGAGGCGATGGTGATCCCGGTCTTGGGCAGCAGCCCCTGTTCCCGCTGCGCGAGTACGAAATTGGCCGCGCCGCGCGCCTTGAAGGTCCCGGTGTGCTGCATGTGCTCGAGCGCGAACCACACCTCGCCGGCCACCGGGACGGTGTCGGCGTCCGCCCGGGCGACCACCACGGGTCGGATGTGGCCGGAGCTACGGTCGGCGGCCGATGTCACGTCGGCGTATGTCGGGTGCACTTGCGCTTCTTTCGTTTTCGTCGCTGGTCTCGGGCCGATCTACCGTTTGATTACACTGTAACTTACGCTGGACGCATGCCCAGGAAGTCGAAGTCGTTGGAGGAGGCGACTCCCGAGGCGATCGCCCGCGCCGGTCTGGACATCATCGCCACCCGGGGTACCGGCGAACTGAGTTTCCGCGCCATCGCCGCGGATCTGGGCGTCTCGCACACCACCGTGGTGCGCAGGGGCGGAGGCGATTTCAGCGGCCTGCTGGAATTGCTGGCCGATCAGCTCGCCGCGGATCTGCCCGAGATCCCGCCCGGTTCCGACGATTGGGACAAGGCCACCGAACGCCGCTTCGTCGCCTGGTATGACCTGCTGACCAGTTATCCAGGTCTGGTCATGCTGCGCGGCCCGCGCGTCTGGCTGGGCCCGCGGCTGCTGGCCCGCCTCACCGAACCGCAAGTGGCCGACAATCTTTCCCAGGGCATGACTCCCCGCGACGCCTTCCGCGCCTACCGCGAGTGCTACCTCTACACCCTGGGCTGCGCGGGCCTGGTCGCCCAGCACGACCGCAAACCGGTCCGCCTGCGCGTCCGCTCCGACCTGGCCGCCCTCGACCCGGACCGCTACCCGGAACTGGCGACCCACCTGGACCTGGTCAGCGAACTGCTCACCAGCGACGAGGTTTTCCGCGACGGCCTGCGCCGCCTCATCGACTCCTGGGGCCGCGAGACCTGAATCACCGTATCGGCCATGCCCCATTTCGGGCGCCGCACGGCCCAATGGCACGATGGGTCCCATGGCGCGACTCGACTACAAGGCTCTCAACGACACCATCCGCTACCTCATGTTCTCGGTGTTCCAGGTGGAGCCCGGCGAGCTCGGCGACAATCGCGCGGCCGCGATCAAGGAGGCCAAGGCCTTCTTCGAGTCGCTCGAGGAGCGCGGCGTGGTCGTGCGCGGTATCTACGATGTCGCGGGCCTGCGCGCCGACGCCGACTTCATGATCTGGTGGCACGCGGAGAAGATCGAGGATCTGCAGGCCGCCTACGCCGACTTCCGCCGCGTCACCGAGCTGGGCCAGCTCTCCACCCCGGTCTGGAGCCAGGCCGCCCTGCACCGCCCGGCCGAGTTCAACAAGTCCCACATCCCGGCCTTCCTCGCGGGTGAGGAGCCGGGCAACTACATCTGCGTGTACCCGTTCGTGCGCTCCTACGACTGGTACCTGCTCCCCGACGAGGAGCGCCGCAAGATGCTGGCCGACCACGGCAAGGCCGCCCGCGACTACCCGGATGTGCGCGCCAACACCGTCGCCTCCTTCGCCCTGGGCGACTACGAGTGGATCCTCGCCTTCGAGGCCCCCGAACTGCACCGCATCGTCGACCTCATGCGCGATCTGCGCGCCACCGAGGCGCGTCGCCATGTGCGCGAGGAGATCCCGTTCTTCACCGGCCCGCGCGTGGAGCTCGAGCAGCTGATCAACGCGCTCCCGTAAGGCGATTCACGACATCGGGCCCGGCCGCGCAGTGCGGCCGGGCCCGAGTTGTGTCGCGATGATCCGGATTCCGCCCGGTCATTAGCCGGAAGTTGGCTGCCGTCCTGCCCGCAGAATTCGGGGCATGCACGGAATCCCGTCCGCCCCATAGTATTTCTGCGACTCAGTCCGCTGTGCTGCCCGAGGGGTGTAGCCGGAGCGAAATCGAGTTGATGCAGTAGCGCTTGTCCGTGGGCGTGGGATACCCCTCGCCCTCGAACACGTGCCCCAGATGGCTGTGGCAGGTCGCGCACAGCACCTCGACACGCCGCATGCCCAGTGAGTTGTCCTCTTTCAACAGCACGGCATCGGATTTCGCCGGGTCGAAGAACGACGGCCAGCCGCAGTGCGAGTGGAATTTCTCGGTGCTGCGGAACAATTCGGTGCCGCAGGCCCGGCAGGAGTAGACGCCCTCGGTCTCGGTGTCGGTGTATTCGCCGGTGAACGCCCGTTCGGTGCCCGCCTCACGCAGCACGCGGTACTCGTCCGGGGTCAGCTTGGTCCGCCATTCCTGCGGGGTCAGCTGGATGCGCGGGGCGGGTAGCCCCGCGGTTCCCGGGGTGTCAGCATCGGAACTCATGGCTCCACGCTAGTACGCGACGCCGGCCTTGGTCCGGGGCGCGGCGGGGAGTTCGCTGTCGTCGGCGGTCCATTCCGGGTGCATCCAGGCCGGATCCAGCGACTTGCCGGTCACGAGCCGGCCCTCGCGCTTGGCGGCCAGGTAGCGGTCGCCCAGGACGCAGAACGCCACGATGAGCAGCAGGCCCCAGCCGAAGGTGGTGCGCAGGTACTCGAGATCGCGGCCGATGCTCTGCCAGCGGTCGGAGAGCCACTTGTCGTAGGACATGAAGCCGAAGATCGCCACCCACGCGGGCCAGTTGCGCAGCAGCGAGTTTCGCTGGACGACGGTCATCAGCATGGGGAGCAGGAACATCGAGTAGTACATCTGGCCCAGCGAGCCCAGCAGCATGACCGCGGTGATCAGGATGCCGGAGGTGTTGCAGATGTAGAACACCTCGTCCTCGCGGTAGTACCGGTACAGCAGCCACAGCGAGATCAGCACCAGGATGCCCATCACGATGCGGATGGTCCAGGTCAGCCACTCCGCGACACCGTAGTACCCGGCATTGCCGACGATGGCGCTGTTGAAGTAGTCGCGCGCCTCCATGAGGTAGGGCAGCGTGTGGGTGAAGAACTCCTTGTAGTCCACGATCAGCGGCCAGGCGATCAGGTTCAGCGCCACCGGAATACCCAGGGCGGTGATGAAGACCTTCCACTGCCCGCGCACCAGCGGAATCAGCAGCAGCGGCACCGTCAATGGGCCCTTCACCGCGATGGTCAATCCCAATGCCACGCCGGCCCACAGGTCTTTGCGCTTCAGCAGCAGATGGATGTAGGCCATCATCGCCAGGAACAGGCAGCCGTTGATATTGGTGAAGGCGAGGGTGTTGGTCACCGTCTCCGACATGAACATGGCCAGCAGCAGCGCGGGCGCGGCAACGGAGTTCAGCGTGAAGTTGAACAGCTTGAGCAGCAGATACCAGGCCAGCAGCAGCGCGATCGCGTTGACGAGGATGAACCCCCACCGCGACTTCTCCGGATCCAGAATCGCCAGCGGCGAGATCAGCAACGTCCCGCTCGGCGGATACAGATACGCCGGATCGGTCGAGTTGAAGTTCGCGTTGTACACCGCCCGATGGTTCAAGAACGCCAACGAGGCGTTGTACACCGGCGTGAAGTCATTGGTGACGTGATAGTTGACAGCATTGATGAACACGCGATGGATCACGGTGAGAATCGCGAGCGGCCACAGCGCAAAGTTCAATACCTCAGCGGTAGTGCGAGCGGTCCGCGGCTCGAGCTGTCGAAGGAACACTCGGGCACGGTACACCGAATCCCCCCGTCACACATGCGCCGACCCGCCTAACGAGTTACGTGGCGCACACCCCAATCCCACCCCCTAACCAACCCCCAGCGATCAGCCCCGCCGAGGG